>JBCCRX010000105.1:0-17011 GCA_039201015.1 Bacteroidota bacterium
TCCATAATAACCTGATAGTGTCCTAATAAAAATCAAATGCTCTCAACAAATTTGATGATTACTAGATTTTTACAAAATTTAATTTCAAATTTTTGCTAAATTTTCAATATATCAGAATTTAATTTTAAAACATACTCTAATGAAACGGAAGTAAGTACTTATACTGAAATACATTCGCTAAATTTACGAATCGAAAACGCATAAAATGAATGCATGATTAGCAAAGCAGAATTGCAAAAATTATTTACCACACTTGAAACAGATCGTGTAGAAAAAACAATAGCAAAGAATGATGCTAAGAAATTTGGAGAGGCCATATGTGCTTTTTGTAACGATCAAAGAAAGCATTGGGCTGATAGCGGGCGACCTGGAATTATCATTATTTGAAGATCAATTGGGAGAAAATTGGACTAAGTGTTTGGATGGGGATGAGCGTGCTTTTAGAATCATTTCTGCTTTCTATAGAATCATATCAAATGCTAGCGAGGCTTTCCAAGCAGATTACAATGTTATAGATATCGGACCAAATCTAGGAGCGATAAATCGAGCTACTTTAATTGCTGCGGACTATGTCATCATGCCGATGGCTGCCGACCTATTTTCTATACAAGGACTAAAAAATTTAGGAAATCGTTTACAACGATGGCGCAGGGAATGGGCAGATCGGAAAAGTAGAAATCCAGAACCTTCCCTACAATTACCAAATGGTATCATGCGCCCATTAGGGTACGTCATTATGCAGCATGGTATTAACCAAAGGCGTCCTGTAAAATCTTATCTGAGATGGGCAAATAGGATACCTGAAGTATTTAGAAACGCAGTCTTGGAGATTGAAAATACTGATGAAATAAACGCAGAGCAAGATAATTACTGCTTAGCACTATTGAAACATTATCATAGCCTGATGCCGATGTCGATGGAAGCAAGAAAACCCATGTTTTTGTTGAAACCAGCAGACGGTGCAATCGGTGCACATTTGGGGGCAGCACGTGCCGTTTATAAAGACTTCAAGGAGCTAGTGGAAAAAGTAACGGAGAGAATTATGGATGCGGAACAGCATCAAACACTAGGTTTCTGAAGTTTGAGTTCGTTCCGAAAAGTAAAATGGTGTCTTATTTTTACCCTAAAGTAAAATTCATTAAATGTAAGACCCTGATTGTCAATTTTTTAAATCTGTCAAATTTTCAAAATTTGACAGATTGTCTCCTTTTTCAGGTTTTCGGACTAAACTCAAGTTCTAAAAATTTCGGAAATCTATAGTGTTCTTGGCAGTTTTCTAAGGAAAATAAACAATCGTCCTTACATATCTTCAGCTCGCAGTCCGTGAGGAGCAGGGTTTCCTGCCTCGTCCACTTTCACAAAGACAATTCTATCAATTGTAATAATGGCTTTTTTAGAAAAAATATTTCGGACTTCACACTTGAACGTAATAGAAGTCCTTCCAATAGAAAGGAACTCCAAACCAATTTCGACGACATCGCCTTGCACCGCAGAGCTCACAAAATTGATCTCTGAAATGAATTTTGTCACTACTTTTTTGCTGTGCAGTTTCGTCATGGTATAGATACCTGCCTCTTCATCTATCCAACGCAACAACTGTCCTCCGAAAAGGGTATTATTAGCATTGAGGTCTTCGGGGCGGATTAATTTTCTTGTCAAAAATTTCATGTTTCAACGTAGTTTGATGGTCTTTTTTTTTGGCTTGGCAAATATCATTGTTTTGTGTTATCTATGAAAATGAAATGAAAAAAGCATCTCCATGTTTGAAATGAAGATGCTCCTCCTTATTTCTCTCGCTACCGTACATGTACGAAGACTTTTGAAGTCTAGTTTTGAGCCAAAGATACTTACTAAAAACAGCTCGAATTTTTATATATAAAAACTTCAAAAGTCTGGCATTTACTATTCTATTGAACAATAATTTTTCGTAATGTATAAAATATAGATCGCGAGTATCTTGTCCATATGTGACGTTTCAGATCTTGCTGGCATCGAGCTAGAAAAACCTTCAATTTGAATCGGTTCGATGCCGATTCAAATTGAACACACATATAGTCAGCGACTTACACATTAAAGAAAATTATTGCTCAGTAGAATTAGGCATTTACATTGCGTAAAGATTATCGAATAACTTCATTCCCTAGTAAAAGAAGCGTTCTTCCACGATCTTTCCGTCTTGCACTTTGTATAGACAGATTTCTTCCATATTCATTCTGCTGCCGTCTTTCATCGTCACATCCATGCCCATAGCGAGCGAAATATAGTTGCCCGCCACCAATGGTTCAGAAACAAAATCGCTGTGCACCTCTTGAATCGCGCCTTGAAATTCTTTGGATTTAGCGCGTAAATTATCCAATCCTTTCGTGACACTAGGACCTGGCGCGTATTCTGGCTCAATCGCAACGGCATCCTCCGCAAACAATTCGTTATAAGCGGCTTGGCTATCATCTGTTTTGCATAATTCTGCTAATCGACTGGCAATTTCTTGTATTGTCATTATTTAAAATTTGTTTGAAAAGTTTTAAATTATGACGCAAAAATAACACAAAAAGAAATACAAGGCAAGTTTTTTAAATCAATTTGTTTAAAAAACGTGTAAATGATTCTATTTAATCAAATATTTATTAGTGAGAAGATCATCTTCACTAGTGGACATTCGACTACTTAGTGTTCAGAAATGTCATTTTTTCTACTAAAATATCAGGTATATCTTTAGGCTTTGAATGCAAAAATGACATTTCTTATGCTCCAATATTGGAATGTCCATTGATAAGAAGATCATCTTCAATAAAAGGCTACTCTTCTAGGATTGTCAATTATTGACAATAAGCCGATTATATAACTCGTGCTAATTCACTTAAAGCTAGAATTAAACCTCAACTTTCGGTTTGCGAGTCTGACTTCTGGCTTCTAACCTCTGACATCTAGCTCATTAAAAATTTAAATGGCAGATTATCAATATATTGTGAGATTATAAATTTGTCAAATTTTCAAAATTTGACAAATTACTCCTAGTAGCAAAAAAACAAATTTACACGGAAGCAGGGCATTATCGCTTTGCTTCTTGCTCAATATATGCTCGCAAGTCCTCCATTTGCTGATTATTCATCTTTTCTAGGGTGTAATGTGGCATATAAGAACGTTTGCCAGGCATCGGAGAAGTGCCGTAGCGACCCACTTGATAAAGCGAATATCTGGTGTAGCGCGGAATGTGTTTCTCCAAGAAATCGAAGCTAAATTTGGTATCGTCCAGCGCGAAAAAAGAGTAGCGCATATCTTCGTGGCAATGCAGACAACTCAATTCATAAATGCGTTTTCCGTTTTGTGGATCGCCTGCTTTCACTGCTGTGTAGCCCGCTTTTCGATCTTTGGGTGGCTTGTTAAAAGTGGCGGGCGAGGCTTGTAGATATTTCGATTTCAAAATCTGTACGGCGCGCGCTTGATCTTCTTCTTGCTCCATAGCGGACTCCACAAATTCAATTTCCTCGGAGTTCAAAAACAAATCGCCCAACTTCAAATCTATTTTCCACAAATACGCCAAAATGGATTCAATTTCCCAATCTTTTAGTGGTCTGCCCTGCGCACATTCTATCGCACAAAGCTGTATGGCTTCTCGCAAATTATTGCGCGCGGGATTGACTAAATCACCGTATTTTTGGTAATAATCGCCATTGTAAAAACTATCGCGATTGACGGCACCGTAGAGTGCCGTGCCTTGCAAAAAAGGCAAACCCCTTTCCTCTACAAAATCCAGTTTTGCATCTGGATCAACGATGCTCAAATCGGGTTCGTCGCGCTGAATATTGTGGCAAGACGTACAAACGAAATGCGCACTCTGCTTGGAAGTAGAACTGCCATTCGACTTCTTGGCAAAACCCGTTTGCACCAAATAGCGACCTTCTTCCGCCGATACATTACCGACGCGATAATTGGGCTTAAAACGAGAAGGCGGTTCTCCCAATTCTTCTAAAATCTTAGCAATCGGCGTCCTATCATTGATCTTCAATTTTTCGGCTGCTGGTGCTTTCATTCTGCTCACCAACAACATCAATAAAATGATCGGTAAAAAGGCGAAGAAATATTTCATAGTTTGATAGATTGCAAATGTTTGGCATTGGAGAATAGGACAAGTAAGGACAAAGGAAAATTTTGATGATGTCGTTAAAATCACTAAATAGTATTATCTATCTAATGTATTTGAAATCAGGTTATTTAGCGAGGCAATAACATTATTTATATGAATAGAATACTCTTTGTATTGTATTCTACCTTTATCAAAATCTCTTTCCAACATAGTATATCTGGCACTTAAACTCACCAAATCATTTTCTAAATGCCTATTTCCTCTCAATAAATTAAAACACAGATCAATTCTACCATTTGTCAGGAAAGTTTTTGCCTTACTAAAAGTCGATATTTCGGTAGAATTAGAAAAATAGAGACCGTTGCCTTCTTCATTGATAGAGAGCATTTCTTGAAGATTTAATTCTAATGTTCTTAATGACCAAAGATCAGGCATTTCTCTAATTAATGACCTTATAAACCTACCATCTGACGAAGCTCTTACAAATATAAATAAAGCGTTTCTTTGTTCTACGAATATATCTACAGACACATTCAGACCGTCTCTTATTGATTTGAAACGTGTCAATGCTGTTAAATCTGTCCAGCTTTCATCATGTAGTATTCTTTCGAAGTTTTTTAGAAAAATTACACTTCTACTCAATTCCTTGCATGTCCCTAAAATATCTTCGAGAGTAATCTTTTCAGCATCTAGACTCACAAATATTCTATCATTGCAGTGGTACTTAATATCTTTTTCAAGTCTATTCACAATGTCTTCACTATCATAGCGTACAGTTACAAGCCTAAAGGTTGAGTGCTTTAATAGCCTTCTGAGTACCAAAATTTCTTCTGAATAACTAGGATACATACTGTCGATAGATTGCTGAGGTCTCTATTAAAGGATGTACACGTTTGTAAGTGCCGTCATTGTATTCCAAAACGACCAGCTTTTCTAGTAGGTCTTGCCAGTTTTCATTAAGAGGCGTTGTCCAGCCTCTTTCATTGTTCTCTTTCAGGATTTTAAGCAAAGCCAAATCACCTTTGGTAAGGTAACGTGCATATTCCGCTGATAGTTTTTTGACCGCTTTATCCAAGGCCGTTTTGGTCAATTTCCCAGTATCCGCATCCGAATAAAGATAAGTATATTCTAGCACGCGCAGCAACTCTCGCGGTGAACCACCACCGTAGTAAATGGCATCTTCCATAGTTTGTGGACTATCGAACAGACTTTTATCTATTCGTTTTTCCACAAAGGTTTTAAAGCGATTGATCGGTTCTTCTAGACGCTCACCCGTTTTGCTGACGATTTTGATGAAAGGAAAAGAAATGACCGTACTGAATCGCCGTAGTTTAGGTTCGAGTGCGAACAACTCGATCGGTAAAGTAAAAATCGTATTCACCTTGATCTGTCGAATGAGATTACTTTCATTATCCACAATTTTTTTGCGAATATCAATCGTTGCCACTTTTTCTAAGCCGTCTACAATGAACAGTAATTCTTCCGCTATTGCTTGATCGCGCAGTGCTTTATTGACAACGGCTATAAATTCATTAAACTTTTGCGAAAAAGCCGTAAAGTTCTGTTTTAAAATGGTCCTGATTTTGGTGGCATTTTCTTTACTTCCTGCCAGATTGCCTTTCAGCTTGGCAGAAATGCCCAAAAAAGAAAGCAGCGTCGGCGTTTTCGCACCTACTTCTATTTCAAATCCGCCTTCGCGTTTGATAGCTTTATTGACTTCCTCGATTTGCTCCGCATACCAATCATTTAGGGATTCAATAATGCTTTTTTTGATTTCGATGCCATTTTTTTCTAATTCTTCCGCCAATCGCTCCAATTGAAAGATCAGAATATCCATATATTCCATATCATTCAAATCTAGTCCTTCATCCAGATTGCAAAAGACACAAAAAAAGGCTTCGCGGCGATGCAATTTCTCCGTGATTTTTTTGAGTTCTGAGGTCTTACCCGAACCACGCATGCCCGCTAGAAAAAGCAATGTTTTGTTCGTGCGATTAACGACTCGATTATACTTGAAAGTCAACGGATTGACGTTGAGGGTGCGATACAAGATTTTTTCCTCAAAATCGCCGCGCACTTCCGAAAAATCCGTAAAAAAAGGATGCTTCGGTCCGACGGGCACATCGAAGCGAACGGCATTGTCTATCTCCTCTAAGTGTTCTGCTTTTTTATAACTCATCAATAATGATACTTCTTTTCGTAAGGAAGTGAATTACAAATATAACTGTTTTTGTTCTATACGCTACGAATCTACTCGACTTCGTGTGCATAACAAATTACACTTTTACAAGAAAGATGGAGATAAAAAGTCAAGATTTCATTCGCTTCAAATCAAATTGGCGTCATCCTGAGGCAGACAAGTCGAGCCAAATTGATTTGATTAAGCTACTCTTTGTATAAAATTGAATATTTGTGCAATTTGTTACGCATGCCTCGGCTTCGTCATTCTAAATTCACCACTCAATTCCGCCCCTCCACATCCACCACGATTCGTTTGTCCCGATTCGCCAATTCCCAGGTCGTGTAAAACACCAATTTCCCAATTTTCTCCATTTTCTCGAAATTAATTTTCTCTACCGTATCCGTACTTCGGTGGTAATCTTCGTGCGTCCCATTGAAATAGAAAATAGCAGGAATGCCTTTCTTAGCAAAATTGTAATGATCGGAACGATAGTAGTAACGATTAGGGTCATTGTCGTCATTGTAAGTATAATCCAAGACGAGATTGGTGTAAGTTTTATTAGCCGTTTCATTGATTTCGTGCAGTTCCGTACTCAAACGATCTGAACCAATGACATAGATATAATTGGGATTTTTTGCGTACTTTTTATCGACTCGACCGACCATGTCCACATTGATATTGGCAACGGTATTTTCGAGTGGAAAAATCGGATTTTCCGCATAATATTGCGAACCCAACAGCCCTTTTTCTTCTCCCGAAACGAGCATCACCAGCACACTACGGCGTGGTCCAGCACCTGCTTTTTGGGCTTTCACTAGGGCTTCGGCCACTTCCAAAACGGTCGCCGTACCAGAACCATTGTCGTCTGCGCCATTGTAAATACTTTGCCCGCGCTTGCCCAAATGATCGTAATGCGCCGTCACAACGATAACTTCGTCTTTCATTCTAGGATCGCTACCTTCGATGTAGCCCAAAACATTAGAACCAATCAATTGACGAATCTTTTTGTCTTGCACCACTTCTATATCCGTCGGAATATTTACGGATTTCAATTTACCTTTTTTAGCAATTCTGTCCCTTGCTTTGACGACTTTTTTGAACTTTCCACCAACGATTTCTTTGGCTACGGTAGAGGAAATATAAATGTTATTGGCAAAATTATCTTCAGGCTGCTCACCCGCTCCAATGCGCATGCTGGAACTCAATAAAAAGCGACGATTTTCTTTGATATTTTTCTGGATGTTTGGATCAATAATTAATACCAAAGCGACACCTTTTTCTTTTGCGGTTTCTAGTTTTTTACGCCAATTGCTCGACCAAGAAGAAGCCTTTTCACTTCCAGAAATAAAATAATTGCCTTCTTTGTCTTTTGGTTCACCTGCATAAATCAAAATGGTCTTTCCGTCCACCTCTTTGCCTTCATAATCGCTGTATTTTGGATCATCTATCCCATAGCCTAAAAAAAGAACTTCTTCTATTTTAGTCGTTGGACGGTCGCTGTTGCGAGTGGGAAAACTATAAAAATCCCAAAGATGCCGATACGCTTCCTCGCCTACTTTCATTTTTATTTGACTCCAGCTTTCACCCGTATAAATCATCTCTTGAAAATAGGAATTTTTCGCTCCAATCCTCGGCAGACCAAAGGTTTTGAACTTATCAGCAATATAATCTGCTGCTTTTCTTTGTCCTTCCGTTCCCGTTTCTCTACCTTCGTATTCATCCGAAGCCAGCACGGTCAAAATAGCGCGCATGTCTTCCGCAGTGATACTTTCCGCAAAGGGAACGGCTCGGTCTTGCTTGACTATCGTGCCTTTGGAAGTCGTGAACTCAGCTTGCGCAAAAGAAAATTGGTGTAGTGCAATCAGGACTAAAATGCTAATTATCTTTTTTGCCATAATGGATTGGATTGATATTTTGTCTTGATTAATAAGTCCGTTTGGAGAAGACTTACCAGTGGACATTTCAACATCGGAGCATTAGAAATGTCATTTTTGTATTCAAAATCTAAGAATATACCTGATATTTTGGTAGAAAAAATGATATTTCTAAATGCTACAGAGTCAAATTTTGACTAGCACGTGGAGCAGACTGATTTCAGATGCAAAGCATTCACAATCAATTGAACTTCGCTGCTACTCAAAAATCTTTCTATTCTTCGGCAAAATAAAACAAATTTGGTGGAATTAGTTGAGGCTTATTTCAAAAGTGGACACAAATAGAAAATGGAGGATTTCGTTTCCAAGATTCGCAGAAAGTCTTCAGCCTGAGGCAGATCAAAATTTTTTAAAGGTGAAACCTGTGCGCCTCAGGCGTAAGACTTTCTGCTTAAGGGAATTTTAAAAACGTGTCCACTTTTGAGAGGCTTGTTTAAAACGAAGATGATTTCTTCATCATAAAATTATAAGATCATGACTTTAGATCAACTTTCAAATATCATTCAGGAGAGAAGAACGGTCACACCACCTCTATTCGTAGAGGAAAAGGTTGACGATAAAATAGTGGCTCAACTGCTAGAAAATGCCAATTGGGCACCGAATCATCGAAAAACAGAACCCTGGCGGTTTCATGTATTTTCGGGGGATTCCTTACTAAAATTAGGGGACGATTTTCAAGACATTTACAAAAAATATGTGCCAGCGGAAAAATTCAGTGAAATGAAATACAAAAAGCTGAAAAAAAAGATGGTGCAGTCTAGTCACGTCATTGCGATTTGTATGCAGCGCGATCCACAGGAAAGAGTACCAGAATGGGAAGAAATGGCAGCTACTACTTGTGCGGTTCAGAATCTTTGGTTGAGCGCAACCGCTGCGGGCTTGGGAGGCTATTGGAGTAGTCCAGGGTTGATTATGAACCACTTTGGCGAATACGTGGATTTGAAACAAGGGGAGCAGTGCTTAGGCTTTTTCTATCTGGGCAAACCCAAAGCAGTTGATCTGCCAGGAGAAAGAGGGAATTGGGAGGATAAGGTGACTTGGCATAGGTGAGCAGTCAGATCATAGAAAATCAGATTACACAATCAAAACGCAAATAAGGAAAAATGTATAGTCGAATTTATAGGTACTTTTTTCTATTGCTTCTCTAGACTTTATTCACAATAATATTTTTAAGAAGTAGAAAGTATATTTTTCAACCCTTTCGAGCGAGTTAAAAATTTTTGTGAATAATCACCTCTAAAGTTCCTACTCGCTTTCTAATAAATCCTTAGGCTGTGCCGACATTCAAATTCTGCTTCTGCTGCTAGAGAAAGAACACCTTCTTTGGACTTGAAATCATTGCTGCCATCAAGGGGATCAGCCACGCCAAACCAAGGTTCTATACACACAAATGGAGCAAATTCATTTCTTGACCAAATCCCCAAATAGGGAAACCCGCCAAACCCAAAATCTAAGACTTTTCGACCGCTTTTATGAATTAAACTCACGGTATTGGAAGCTAAATCTTTGAAGATCAAAGCATCCTTATCAAATAAATGATCGTCAATGGGCAGCACTTTTTCTTGATTCAAAACCAATTGTGTTTCGCCTGTTCGCAAGCCACCTTCGATAAAATGTCGATGCGCCACTTCTTCTTTTTCGAACACTAGTTGATAGTCAGACCGCTTTTCGCCTGCTTTCAGTGGGCATTTGAAAGCAGGGTGCGCGCCAATAGAAAAATACATCTCTTGCGGTCCGTGGTGGAGTACTTTATAAGTAATATGGACTGCACTTTCTTCTAATTCGTAAGTTGCTTGCAATTCGTAGCGGTAAGGATAATCTTCTTGCCCCTCTGTGGTGTACAGTAGCTGGAAACAAATGCGATCTTTGTTGATGTCTAGAATGTCGAAGGTTTCATTTCTTGCAAAACCGTGTTGTTTTATGGAATACGATTTTCCTTCCAGATGGATTTGATCATTCTTTACTTTTCCTATGATCGGAAAAAGGATGGAGGAATGATGACCCCAAAATTCGGGATCAGCTTCCCACATATATTCTTGCCCTGTAGCCAAGTGAACGATGCTTGATAGTTCTGCTCCTTTTTCTTGTATCCCTACTCGCAGATATTTATTTTCGATGTAGTGCATAGGTCAATTTTAATCATTTATCCAACACAGTAAATACCTACAAGAATACAAAAAAAATCATCATGCTATGAGGAAAATTATCAAATTCTATTCTTACATTCTTTGCAATTTCTTTTGCAGACTTTGCAGTTCTTCTTCTTTTTTCTCCAATTTAATTTCTGCGTCTGCCAGTTTTTTTCTATTCGCTTTCAATTCTTCCTTACGATCTTCAATCTCCTGCTCCAATTCCTTGATCTGTTCTTCATCATTTACAATAGCCTCATTCAAATCTTCTCGATCATCTTTCAACTCCGTAATGAAATCCTCGGTCTCCTCTATGCCTTTTTCGTAATAATTTGGTAGATAAGATTTTAGGAAATTCTCAAACACATTTCTCAAAGAAGCATACTCTAGTGGCATGGTACGCTCATTGATGTAAAAGTCATAGCCATAAGCGGCAAAGACCTTCATGCGTGTCTGCTCGCCATCTTCCACTACTTCTGTGTACAAATTCATAGCTTTATTAGAAACATCCTTCATCATGATTTTCTCTGCTTTCAGCATTTCCTTGTTGGACAACAATCCAATGCCGTCTAGTTTGAAATCGTACTTATCCTTCAAATAATCTTCCCATGCTTTTTTCACTTCTTTAGCTTCTGGTGCTATGCGCACCATGAGACAAGTTCGTTCATCCTTATTGTGTTGTATAGTACTATTCACTGGAATGACTTGCGCGTAAACAAGACAAATACCCAGCAACATAAAAGTTATTGTAAATATACCTCTGCTTGCTCTCTTTTTCATATTCTATTTTACTAATTGTCTATTATTTAAAAAATTAATTCTTTTGATTAGGGTTTTCTTGTAAAAACTTTCTTGCCACGAATGCACGAATAAAAATCATCCAATTGATTGGACATTCATTTCAGTGCTCAGGAGGGAGTTGCTTAGAACAGGTCGGAAAAGTTCTTTTTTACCTTCTGTATAGACAACTCAAAGTGCTAATTTCACATCAAATGAACTAATCATTCGTGCATTAGTGGTTATTCCATAGGTGATCCGTTTTATAAAGGAACCCTTTTCTTTTACTTCGCTTATAAATGTAACGGTCAGCAGGAATTTCATGTTCGATTTATCCCTTCGGGTGAGTCAAATGGAGGCAGCAATAGACTTATTAAATCTCTGAGATTTAGCAAATCAAAAGATCAAATGCTTATCTTTGAGCTGTTTGTGAGAAAAGGATGCGCCCGATCCGCGCTCGACTCCTAGGCTTCATGATGCTCTAATTTTCATCTTCCATGGCTTATAACATCCATATTCCCTTTCGTACGTTCCAACTGACACTCGTTTCAGGCGAGAAGTTTATGACGCCACTCGCCGACATGAATAGTATTCGCATTCAAGAGGTGTTGCACCAAGTAGCTGGAAAATATGCAGAAGCTTTTCAGAAAAGCATCCTTGACAAAGGTAGAGCCGCTACACTACTGGACATTCATCCTAAACTTAGTTTTCAAAAAGAACAAATCAGCATTTTTTTCCCTGCTGCTGCCAATGCTTACAGCTATCCAGATTTTGAACTGAATTTTGATTACTACTATCAAGCAACCGATAAAGGGCTTCAAGCTATTCTTCCAGTCTTGGCGATAGAGGCCTACGCAGCAGAAAAAGAAGCATTGCAACAAAATCTGAAAGAAGCAATTCAGCTAGATTTCAAGCGCAATAAACGCTTACAAAACGTTCAAGACATCCTGTCGGTGGTGTGGTACGAAAGCAGTAAACTATTATCCGACACTGTTTTGTTGCGTGCCTTGCTGCCCGAAGAAGTGCAAGAGCAAGAAATAGGCAGTCAGAAAAAATTACTTCCTGAATTGGCAAAACAATGCTTTGCGGGCGATACGATCTTATACCACAGAGAGGAGCAATTGGAGCAATTACTACAAGCTATCAAAAACGAGTTTAATAGAAATGTACTACTCGTTGGCCCTTCAGGGGTGGGAAAAAGTGCCTTGATAAGAGCGGCAAGTCAAGTACTCCACAAAACCAATTTTCCAATGAAAATCTGGGAAACGACGGCTTCTCGCATGCTAAAAGAATTGATGCGCGACACGGGCTGGCAAGACAATCTTTCAAGCCTTTGCGAGGAACTACAAAAAGACCAACAGATTTTATTTGTACGCAATTTCATGGAACTGTTTGAAGTTGGTCAATACGAGGGAAATGAGGTAAGCATTGCGGAGTATTTGCGCTCTTACATCAGCCGAGGAGAAGTGTTTTTGATTTCAGAATGCACCGAAGAAGAACTAGCAGCTATTGAATTGCGCAGCCCAAATTACAGCAATCAATTCAATATCGTTCGGCTAGCAAATCCTAAAAAAGCTTTGCAAAAAATTGTCTTGAAAAGAGCAAATGACATCAGCAGAGCGAAAAGAGTACATTTGAGCGAAGAAGCCATTAAAGAGGTCATTCGCTTGAATTTACGCTACACTCCTTATGCGGGCTTACCTGGCAAACCGATTCGGTTTATTGAGAATCTTTTACTAGAAAGCAAGCCAAACAAGACCCTTAATAGATCGGATATTATCAAACATTTTTGTGAAGAAACGGGCATGCCAAGCTTTATGGTTGATCCTGCTATTCCGATGGAAGTGGAAGCAGTAGAGCAGCGCTTTAATGAAAATGTATTTGGGCAAAAAGATGCGATCAATAGAGTGGTAAGTATCTTAGCTTCGGTGAAAACAGCACTCACTAGAAAAGAAAAACCAATTGCTTCTTTCCTTTTTGTTGGACCGACGGGTGTTGGGAAGACGGAACTGGCCAAAGTTTTGGCAGAATTCATGTTCAATGATCGAGATCGGATGTTGCGATTTGATATGAGTGAGTACGCCAACCCAATGAGTTTGAACCGTTTGACGGGCAATAGTTTTGGGGCAGAAGGAACACTGACGGCTGCGGTACGCCGCGAACCTTTTTGCGTCTTGCTTTTTGATGAAATTGAGAAAGCCGACTACAAATTTTACGATCTGCTGCTACAAATTTTAGGCGAAGGTCGCCTGACAGATAGCCAAGGTAAATTGGTCAATTTTTGCAGCACTATTATCATTATGACTTCCAATATTGGTGCTAATCGTCCTAGCCCCATCACTTTCGGGGATGCAGAAAGTGCAGAAAATGTATCGCAACACTATTTGAGTGCAGTGCAAAAGCACTTTCGACCTGAGTTGTTTGGTCGAATTGATGAAGTCATTCCATTTTTGCCGCTTTCTCCAGAAGTGGTTCGGTACGTTGTCCAAAGAGAAATCAAGCAGTTTAGGAAACGGGAAGGGATTCATTTTCGTCCGATTCATTTGGATATAGAAGAAGCCGTTTTGGAGTATCTTGCCAAGGTGGGTTATGACAGCAAATACGGTGCGAGGTATTTACAACGTGCTTTGCGCAATCAATTGATTTTGCCATTGTCTGAACGAATGAATCTGGAAAGCGGAGACGATCATCTCAAAATAAAAGTACGCCTAAATGCAGCCGAAAAAATTGACATTGGAGTAGAAATTGATCCAATGGGTTTTGATCGCTATATGGAGCAATGGGACAAACAAGTAAACGCAGATCATGCGAGTGAATTGCGTCGAAAAATGAGCCAGTTGCAAGATGGTTTGCTCTACATTGAATTGCAAGATGAACTGATGCGAATGGAAAGAATGAAGACAAGACTAAAAGAAACTTTTTGGAAAGAGGAGCGCTACTCAAAAAATTATCCTGCTTATTTGGCTTGTCAAGAAAAAATCCAAAGTCTAGCTAAGGAAGCAAAAGAATTGGAGGCAAATCTATCGCTTTCTTATCTGGATTTGATGCCTTATCAAGAAGCACCAGAAGCACAAATCGGTGCTTGGGAACAGTCCTTCAAGGAAATCAAAAGAGAACTGTATGGTACTTTACATCCCGAAAATTCTTATTGTCATTTAGCCATTTATGGCACACATTTGCAAGCTATTGCTGATTTCTACACAGAGCTACTAAATCGCAAAGGCTTCTCTTACCGACTAGAAAGTGTACACTACGATGAGTACTATTACGAAGAACAATTGGAGTTGCAGGAATTAAAAAAGAAAAGAAAAGAACTTTACCAAAAAACTTGGATAGCAGAAAATGACTTTACAAAAGTGAAGCAGAAGCATTTATTCGGAGTCGTTTTTCATGTTGAAGCCGATTGTGTAGCCCTCTATTTTTGTCGAGAAGAAGGTTTGCACAAATGGAAAGTGAGCGAAAAAGAGGAACATCTCTATTACGTGACGGCTGATAATGAAAAGCAGTTTTCGCCTGACTATTTGCATCGTCGAGATTTTTACAGAGGCAAGCCCGTCATTCGTACCTATCACACCCATTTATCAACGATTCAAGACAGTGCCCTTGAACTCAAAAGAGAATACAAGAAAGGACAACTTTGTAAATTGATTGTCGAAAGAATGGATACCGTATTTGAGAAGAATTTGGATGAGGTATTGATGTAAAATATTGCAAACGCTCAATACTATCTGATCAATACTCCAAGCATAATCCCTTCATGGCTTGTCCTTTTTCATACCAGGCTGCACGATTTCAAAATCATCTCTTTCTTTCTCAGCAGCTACCATTTTCCGAACATCTTCCAGCAAGGCTTTAGCATCATAGATAATGCCATCCTTGATCGTATATTTCACACCACCAACCCGTATAATTTCATTTTCAGGGCTTAGCTTGATCGCACCCGTGCCGTATAGCACTTTCAAGTTCTGTAACGGATTTTCTTCGACAATCACAAAGTCCGCTAATTTTCCCACCTGCACCGAACCAATCTGATCGGCTACCCCCAAGGCTTCCGCTCCATTCAAAGTCGCAGAACGAATAACCTCTAAAGGATGAAAACCCGCTTCTCTCAGCAATTCCAGTTCTCGGATATAAGCAAAGCCGTACAATTGAAAAATAAAACCTGAATCAGAACCCGCGGTTACTCGCCCACCTCTATTTTTGTATTCATTGATGAAAGTCATCCAAAGTTGATAGTTTTTTCGCCAATCCACTTCCTGCTCTGTTCCCCAAAAATGCCAATAAGAACCGTGCGAGATACGACTGGGCATGTAGAATTGCCAGAGAGAAGGCATGGTGTATTCTTCGTGCCATTCCGCGCGCCTTGCTCGGTGCAAATCGCGGCTAGCCTCGTAGATATTAAAGGTCGGATCAAGCGTAAAATCCAATGCAAGCAATTCCTCCATCACCTTATTCCAATGCTCGGAATAGGGTTTTGCAGCTTGCTCCCACAGCCGACCTGCTTCCTGAAAACGGTCTTGCTCATTCTGATAATTATAGTCCAAAGGATAGTCCTGTACCGTCCGATCATCAAAAAGTGCTTCGGGCAAACCATACCAATGTTCCATGGTCGTCAAACCCGCTTTGGCAGAATTTAACACATTCCAACGCGCCACATCCATCTGTGCGTGATGACAAGCCGAGCGCAAACCAAGCTTTCTGTTTTCATCCAAGGCAGCCGTCATAATCTCTGGCGGCGCACCAAAAAATTTGATGCCATCTGCTCCATTTTCAGCATTTTGTCGTACCCAAGACCGAGCTTCTTCGGGTGAATTGACACCCCCTTCTGCACCCTGCCCAAAGACGGTATAAGCAAAAATACGAGGTGCAGTGATTTCATTTTTTAAGCTGCGCTCTTTCTGATCGAGCACCCAATCCAAGCCATTGCCACAAGAAGGGTCACGTATAGTAGTAATGCCGTGTCCCATCCATAATTTGAATACATATTCCCCTCCTACCCTTTGCCATCTTCCGCCGATGTGTCCGTGCAAATCCACTAGCCCAGGCATCAAATACATTCCTTCAGCGTCTAGCTCTTTACCACCTTCTTTGAGTGGCGGACGACGCGTAGAGTCTATCGGAACGCCCGGGTAGCCCACCACCGCAATTCTTGTAATTTTATTGTTCTCTACCACTATATCAATCGGACCACGCGGTGGCGAACCATTGCCATTAATTAACGTGACGCCTCGAATGATGAGCTGTTCCCAAGGCCCTTCGCCTTGTGCGCGATCGGGTGCTTTGGGTACGACGTCTTTTTTTTCTTCTTGCGCAAAAAGAAAGAGTCCAACAAAAAGGAGCGTAAGCGTGAGTAAGAGTTGTTTCATTGCAGTGAGCATTTGAGTTGATAATTCATAAAACAAAGAAGCCTTATAAGTCATTAACTTACAAGGCTTTCAGAAAAAATAAAAGTGACCTCGGAAGGATTCGAACCCTCAACCCTCAGAGCCGAAATCTGATATTCTATCCAGTTGAACTACGAGGCCAGATAACATTGAAAACAAAGATATACACTTTCTAGTTCAAAAAAAACTTATCCCCTCTCGATCTTGATAAGAAATTGTTATGATTGCCTGAAAGATTTTTTACGGACTCCTTCTGTTTTATACTTGCCAAAACTGGGCGTGAGTACCGACCAACTACTGTAAATGGTTTCATGTTTGTGAGCATGAATCCAAGCACAACGGTTAAATCAAATGGATTAAGGAATAATAAAACAATAACTTATACTGCAAACGGGATAAATTTGTGCAAACGAATATGCCTGTTTATCGCGCCTAAGGCGGACACGTGTGTTTAAATTGTTGATTTGTTTAACTGTAATACACTGATATTGATAGCATTAAACGAATAAACGATTCAACAA
>JBCCRX010000106.1:0-16721 GCA_039201015.1 Bacteroidota bacterium
AAATAAACTCGCCCTAAGTATTGTTTTTCAAACTTTTATTCACGGGCTGCGCCAAGCTTCAGCTCTGATTAGCACCTTGTTTTGGCTCATACAGTATTTTGTTTTTAACGCCTTTTTGGCACTTTTTTCACTAAAAGAAATGAGGTCGATTTTGATAATTCCTCAAAAAAATTCAGACAACCAAACAATTTTCTCTATCATACAATTTTCTAACATTCAAGTAAGAGACTTTTGAAGTTTAGCTTCGATGCAAAGATAGCGACACGAAATAGCCTAGTTTTTTTTTCACAGTTAAACTTCAAAAGTCTAGAATTACATTTTCAAAAAAGGGGACAGTAACAAAAGAGAATTAGGTAAAATATGATCTGACAGCGAAATCTGCAAAATAGTTCTTAAAAGATTTAATTGGATAATATTGGAACTAAAATCCCAAAATATTCGATAATTATGGAATTATATTCCATAATTATCTTATTTTCGTATCGAAATTGTATTTAAATACTGAATTTCCTCCATCGAAAAGTAATTTTAAAATACCTGATTATAACGGAATGCAGTGGTTATTAAATTCTGTAATAGCGTTTCATAAGTGTTGAAATTCCATGTACTTCGCTGCTGATGCAGCGAAGGGAACTTCGGGAGGGAGAGAGGAATCGGCGGTTTTACTGCCGATTCCTCTCTCCCTCCAAAAGGATTTTCGCGCCGAAGGCGCGGGAAACACTTCAACTTGCTGATTTTTAGAGACTTTTTTCTTTCACCGTAAAATGTCACAATCAGTAAAATACGATTCTTCCAAAGACGTTTGGTCTAAGCTTTTGCTAAAACGAAATTATTTTGATACGACAACGCAAACTGTTTACTGCGCTACAATCACATCTAGAGGATAAAAGGCACAGCATTATTACGGGAGCGCGACAAGTTGGAAAGACTTCTTTGCTTAGGTTGATTTTGAAGCAACTAGAAGCAGAGCAAAGACAAGTATATTACCTTACATTAGAAAATCCAGTTGTTCTAGATGCAATTAACCAAAATCCTGAGCAAGTTTTTCAATTCATTGCTGCCCATCCTCAATCCATACTAGAAGGCATACAAAAAGATCGTATTTTCCTGCTACTGGACGAAGTGCAATATGCCGATAATCCAACCCATTTCCTTAAATATATTTACGATCAATACGAGCGAAATGTAAAAATCATAGCTACTGGTAGTAGTGCTTTTTACATTGATCAGAAATTCACAGATTCTTTAGCAGGCAGGAAAAGAATTTTTCATTTATATCCGCTTTCGCTAGAAGAATTTCTTGATTTTAAAGGTGCACAAGATTTGTTAGAGGAATTGGAATTACTGAAGAAACAACCCAACTACCAATCCTTGAAGAGAACTGCTTTAGAGCAAATGTTTTTGGAATATTTGCTGTATGGTGGTTATCCCGCTGTGGTGTTGGAAGAAGATTTTGAGGAAAAAAAGTTTTTGCTTTCGGAGCTAAAAAATGCTTATGTCAAAAGAGATATACTAGAATCGGGTGTAGAAAAAGAAGGCAAGTTTTATCTGCTGCTTCAACTTCTAGCAGATCAAATCGGGAATTTAGTCAACAAAAATGAACTGTCTAATATCGTCCAAATAGACGCAAAAACAATAGATCAATACCTCTACATTTTACAAAAGTGTTATCACCTTCAATTGATTCGTCCTTTCTACCGCAACCTTCGCAAAGAACTCACCAAAATGCCCAAATGTTATTTCAATGATTTGGGGCTTCGCAATGCTTTTTTGAATCGCCTTTCTCCTATTTCACAAAGAGCGGACAAGGGCGCACTCTTGGAAAATTATTTTTTTCTAAGATTTAGAGCAAGCTACCAAATGGATCAAATCAAGTTTTGGCGTACGACGGATCAGAAGGAGATGGACTTTATTATTGAAGAACAGTTCAACGAAGGCAGAGCTATAGAAGTCAAGTGGAATGCAGCAAATTTCAAGCCGAAGAAATATCAGAAATTTGTAGATGCTTATGCAGGTTTTGAATTAGAAGTCTTGAGTGCTGGCGATTTTTGGAAGTCTTAATTGTACTCAAATATCTTAATTGTTTTTCCTTTTGTAAGTCACTTGCCCTCAAGGTCGTTTTTGAAGTTTCCTCAAACCATTTCATTGTTTAAAAATCGAATTAGAACGGCTATCTTCGCTCTTAATAAAATCAAACAAAAAATGACAAAATTCGTCCAGCCCTCCATCATTTACAATAAGAAAAGACTTAGCGAGAAAAAGCTACTCGAACTATACTATCATTTGCTGCGTCCGCGCATGATCGAGGAAAAAATGTTGATTTTGCTGAGGCAAGGTAAGATCAGTAAATGGTTTTCGGGCATTGGGCAAGAGGCTATTGCTGTCGGGGCGACGGCTGCTTTGCAAGCGGATGAATTTATCTTTCCCATGCACCGCAATTTGGGTGTGTTCACAACGCGCAATGTACCGATGGAACGCCTCTTTGCACAGTGGCAAGGCAAAAAAATGGGCTTCACGAACGGGCGCGATCGTTCGTTTCATTTTGGCACGATGGAGCATAAAATTGTGGGTATGATTTCGCATTTGGGTCCGCAGCTTTCTCTAGCAGATGGTGTCGCTTTGGCGAATAAACTAGGAAAAAAACAGAAAGTGACCTTAGCATTCACAGGAGAAGGCGCGACTAGCGAAGGAGAATTTCACGAAGCACTGAACGTAGCAGCCGTCTGGGATTTGCCCGTCATCTTTATCATTGAGAACAATGGCTACGGACTTTCCACGCCTACCAACGAGCAATATCGCTGTGCAAAATTAGCAGATCGGGCAAAAGGCTACGGCATGGCAGGCGTGACCATTGATGGCAACAATATTTTGGAAGTCTATCAAACCATTGATCGCTGGGCGAAGAAAATTCGTAAAAAGCCACAGCCCGTCCTGATCGAATGTGAAACCTTTCGGATGCGTGGGCACGAGGAAGCCTCTGGCACAAAATATGTTCCTCAAGATTTAATGGATTTTTGGGCAGCAAAAGACCCAGTCAGCAATTACGAAAATTTTCTATTGTCGGAAGGTATATTGACGCTGGAACAAATCGAACGAGCAAAAAAAGACATCAAGGCAGCGATCAATGGGGCTTTAAAAGCGGCTTATGCAGCACCTATTGCTAGCTCAGATGAAGCGCTAGAAACAGCCGCTGTCTATGCACCACATCAGTCAAAAGAAACCGTAGCTCACAGTGCTGAAAAAAGCGAAATTCGATTCATAGATGCAATTTCATCGGGCTTACGGATGGCTATGGAACAGCATGAAAAACTGGTACTGATGGGGCAAGATATTGCAGATTATGGGGGTGTTTTCAAGATTACAGAGGGTTTTGTGAAGACCTTTGGTAAGGGTAGAGTTCGCAATACGCCGCTTTGTGAAAGTGCGATTATCGGGGCGGCTTTGGGACTGAGTTTGAGCGGCTGGAAAGCTATGGTAGAAATGCAATTTGCAGATTTTGTGAGTTGTGGATTTAACCAAATCGTCAATAATTTGGCAAAATTGCACTATCGTTGGGGGCAACAGGCAGACATAGTCATCCGAATGCCAACGGGTGGCGGCATGGGGGCTGGTCCTTTTCACTCGCAGAGCAATGAAGCTTGGTTTACGCATGTGCCAGGTCTAAAAGTCGTTTATCCTTCCAATCCAGTAGATGCAAAGGGGTTACTGCTCGCTAGTTTTGAAGACCCCAATCCAGTACTTTATTTCGAGCACAAAGCCTTATATCGTAGTTTGACGACGGAAGTACCGGATGATTTTTATACTACAGCAATTGGAAAAGCAAAAATTGAGCATTCAGGTAATCAAGCAACCATTATTACTTATGGGCTGGGCGTTCATTGGGCAAAACAACTGGTAGAAAGAGAAAATTTGGATGTAGAAATCGTGGATTTAAGGACGCTTGTGCCACTGGATTATAACACGATTGCAGCCAGCGTACAAAAAACGCATCGAGCTTTGGTGCTGCACGAAGATACCCTTTTTGGAGGTCTAGGCGGAGAAATAGCCGCCTATCTTGCGGAATATTTATTTGAGACTTTAGATGCGCCCGTAATGCGCGTGGCGAGTTTGGATACGCCTGTTCCTTTTGCGAAAAGCTTAGAGGCAATTTTCTTACCGCAAGAACGACTAAAAATCGCAATGAAAAAGTTGCTGGCATACTAGATTTTGATATAACAGACTGTAAAACACCCATTAATTACACAGTGTCCTCCTACGTAAAATCGCTTTTAATAGGAATTGTATTACTTTTGCAATCTAGTTTTCGCCCAACAATGAAATAATTTTACATTACTCGCCAAAAGAGCGATGCCGTTTTCTATTCTTCTCCGTTGTAAGAAATGGAAATAGAGCATTAAATTGATAGGTCTATCCGTACACAAGAAGTAGTTAACACTTTCGATTCAAAAGGAAAACTTTTAAGAAGTAAAAATTTTCCTTTTGGGGTAATTGTCAAGTAAGCGGATGAACTTGTCACTAAAATTGATCAAAAATTACGTAAGCACTATGAGTGATAAAGTGAAACTGCAGCAGTCCTTTAATGAGAAAGGAGAAACGGTAAGTCCCATGTTACCTGAAGGAGTAAAAAACTTCCTAATAGACATTGACGGAACAGTTTGCGATGATGTCCCAAACGAAGAACCAGAGCGCATGTCCACAGTACTGCCGTATCCAGATGCTTTGAAAATCGTGAATAAGTGGTACGAGGAAGGACATATCATCACCTTTTTCACTTCGCGTACAGAAGAACATCGTGAGGTGACGGAAGAGTGGTTAAAAAAACACAATTTTCAATATCATGGCCTATTGATGGATAAGCCTAGAGGTGGAAATTACCATTGGATTGATAATCATATTGTAAAAGCGACACGCTTTAAAGGGAAGTTTACCGATTTGGTAGTTGCCACTAAAGAAATTGAAGTTTTCCGAAACGATTAATTAGGTCATGCAAAGCCATTTGGATACAGCCGCTCCAATGACTTTTTGCTTTGTATGGATGCGAGACTTTTGAAGTTATCTCTTTAGACTTGGTTAAAGTACATTTCAGGCTAAAACTTCAAAAGTCTTACACGCGTCCTATCAAGCAAATGCGAAAATTGTCAATGCACTTAAGATTTTTACTAAGTACTCACGTTTCGCTGAAATCTATTTTGAAAAATGAATTTGCAACAGAAGTGCTACATACAATTGAAATTTTTCTGTGAAAAATTTCAATTACCCCTCTGGACAGAGAGAAAAAATCGAAATTTTCAATTTTGATTTTTTCTCTCTGTCCAAGAGTCCTTTTTTGAAAAATTTTATGGAATAAAATTTTTTAAAAAGGTATTTTTTATGGTTCTGAATGATTTCATTTGGTCAGCATTATTTATGGAAGCTCACGTTTATCTTCAAATCATATGGGCGTCACGCCTTAGGCGGACAAGTCGAGCCCATATGATTTGATCAAGGTTTAAAAAACCTTGATTCGTTTGGAAGGACTCGACGTCCTTCTAAACGAAAACAAACGAAATTTAATAGTTGGCGATATCTTTCTAAAGATACTCGACCAAATGAAATCATTTAGAGCCTTTTTTATTGTATAAACAGTATTAAATTTTGATTTTTTGATTTTCAAATCAGCGAAACGTAAGTGAGTATGTATATAAAAGGGGAAATCAGAGTAATACTCATCAGTATATTTCTTTATTTGCGAAGTTTCAGCAATTCTATCCATTGAATCCTTTTCTCTTATTCCGTTATCCTTTCCTACAATATTGTAACTTTCATACCAGCTATTTTTGTAGAAGAAAGGCTAAATTCGCGCTTGTTTTTAAATAAGGAACGAAACGATGATGCTAAACGTAGAAGCTATCGACGCTCAACTCAACAATCAAGTAAAATGTCAAACATAAAAATTACTTTGCCCGACGGCAGTGTGCGCGAATACGAAAAAGGCGTAAGTGCAATGGAGGTCGCTTTGTCCATTAGTGAAGGATTGGCGCGTAGTGTATTAGCAGCAGAAGTCAATGGTAGAATAATTGATGCCAATCGCCCAATAGAAGCAGATGCTAAGGTCAAACTGTTGACTTGGCGCGACGACAAAGGAAAAAATACCTTTTGGCATTCTTCGGCGCATCTGATGGCAGAGGCTTTGGAGACTTTGTATCCTGGTGTGAAATTCGGTATTGGGCCAGCATTGGAAAGCGGTTTTTATTACGATGTCGATTTGGGAGAAGGCAAAGCACTTTCAACCAACGACCTGCCCAAAATAGAAGCCAAAATGATTGAATTGGCGCGCAGCAAAAATGAATACGTGCGCAAGGAAGTACCCAAGACGGAAGCCATTGCTTATTTCGAGGAGAAAGGCGATCAGTACAAACTGGAACTGCTAGAAGAACTGAAAGATGGAGAAATCACCTTTTATTCGCAAGGAGGTTTTACAGATTTGTGCCGTGGTCCGCATATTCCAAATACAGGAATAATTAAAGCAGTAAAATTGACCAATGTAGCGGGTGCATATTGGAAGGGCAAGGAAAGCAATCCGATGATGACGCGGATTTATGGCATCACTTTTCCGAAGCAAAAGGAGTTGAAGGAATATTTGAAGATGATGGAAGAAGCCAAACAACGCGATCATCGAAAATTGGGCGCGGAACTGGATTTGTTCATGTTTTCTAATAGGGTGGGTTCTGGCTTACCAATTTGGTTGCCCAAAGGAAATGCGGTACGAGAGCGTTTGATGAATTTTTTACGGGAAGAACAGGAAAAGCGAGGCTATCAAATGGTGACGACCCCACATATTGGAAGGAAGGAGTTATACGAAATTTCTGGGCATTATGAGAAGTACGGAGAAGATAGTTTTCAGCCTATCAATACGCCTCGTGCAGGAGAAGCCTTTTTACTGAAACCAATGAACTGTCCGCATCATTGCGAAATCTATGCGCATCGCCCGCATTCCTATCGCGATTTGCCTTTGCGCATTGCAGAATTTGGAACGGTCTATCGCTACGAACAAAGTGGTGAGCTACACGGCTTGTCCAGAGTACGTGGTTTCACCCAAGATGATGCACATATTTTTTGTACGCCAGAACAATTGAAAGAAGAGTTTTTGAATGTTCTGGATTTGACAAAAGTCGTTCTAGCAAAAATGGGTTTTGAGGACTTTACGGCTCAGATTTCATTGCGTGACCCCAATAATGACGAGAAGTATATCGGAACTGATGAAAATTGGGAAAATGCAGAAAGAGCAATTATAGAAGCAACCGAAGAAGTGGGTTTGGAAACGGTCACGGAGCTAGGAGAAGCCGCTTTTTACGGACCAAAACTGGACTTCATGGTACGCGATGCCATTGGCAGACGCTGGCAACTAGGAACAATACAAGTGGATTACAATCTACCTGATCGCTTTAAATTGGAATACATTGGTTCAGACAATCAGCCGCACCGACCCGTCATGATCCACCGCGCACCTTTTGGTTCTTTAGAACGCTTCATCAGTATTTTGATTGAGCATACAGCGGGTAAATTTCCACTTTGGCTAACGCCTGAACAATTTGCGATTCTGCCGATTAGCGATCAGTATGTTGATTATGCCTATGAAGTAGAACGCCTTTTGAATCGGCACAATATCACAGGCGTCATTGACAATCGTACAGAATCTATTGGAAAAAAAATTCGCGATACAGAACTAAAGAAAATTCCTTTCATGTTGATCGTAGGCGAAAAAGAAGTGGAAGCAAAAACAGTCTCAGTACGTCGGCAAGGCGAAGGTGATTTGGGTAGTATGAGCGTAGAACATTTTGCGACCTATTTTGAGGGGCTTCTGTAGTTGGTGCGCTAATGTAATTTCCTTATCAGCGATGCAACTCGACGCTACCTCGATAGGTGGACTTTCCTTCTGCACTTTCCACTTCTAAGATGTAGAAATAAGTGCCATCGGGCAGCAGTTTGCCGCGCCAAGTGCCGTCCCAATCGTTTTGATAATTGCTGGTTTCATAGACTTTGTGTCCCCAGCGATTGAAAATTTGGAGGTGGTTACTGGGTTGTGCTTCGATATTTGCAATAAAAAAGGTCTCGTTGACACCATCTCCATTGGGTGACATTCCTGTGTAAATAATCAATTCTTCGCATTGCACTTCGATATAGACCGTTGCACTACTACAGCCAGCATCATTGCAGATAAGATAGGTAAATTGATCTGCGCCTAGGCAGTTTTGCTGATCTGGAAAATAAGTAATAGTACCGTCTGGATTGATGATAGCTTGTCCAAATTGGGGCGCATCACCGATAGAAATGACACTCACGCCACCCGTTAAATCATCATTATCTTGTACTGGAATAACGACACTATTGGCTTGATTAGTGCTGCTCGTATCATTGCGAATGATCGGTGGTTCATTGTACGCAACCACTTCGATATTCAAATAAGTGGTGTCACAAAATCCTAGATCATCACACAACACCAAGCATGCTGATTCCACCCCCAATTCCATACCCGTCACCTCCACACAATGATCCGATAAGATAAAGATATCCGTTTTTTCCCCAGAGACCAGCGGACAAGAATTATAGAAATTATTGATATTGCCAGGCAAATCGGTGGTATCTACACAAATAGAAATACTTTGATTAATAAAAAGACTATCGCTAACTGTAGAAGGCGTCGCTTGAGTGACAGTGATGTAAAAAACGGTCAGAGAAGCATTTCCTTCTTCATCAATTAACCAGACACAGGTGCTGTCTGAGCCGATTATTCTACCTGTATATTCTACGCAATAGTTTTTAGGATCGAGTGCGAAATCTACTCTTTCAATGGAATCCGTGAATGTACAATTTTCTTCTAAAATTAAAAATTCCCCAAAATTTGTGATGTCAAAGCAGTAGGTCTCTGTGTCTATATCAATGAAAACGGTATCTAAGAAAAATTTAGGCTCCACTACATTAAGCATAAAGCGGAGGCTATCACAATTTCCAAAGCTATCACACATTTTCAAGCAAACTGCTTCTTTTCCCGCATTCAAGCCCTCGTATTGAATACACAATCCTTCAGCATCCAATTGGAAATTAGCAATGTCACTATCTTCAGGACAAGTATTTTCAAAACTTACCAACTCACCAGGCAATAATCGCTGATTTTCCAAACAAAATTCACCATTGTCTCCCAAGCGCACGACCGCGTTTTTTTGTTTACTCAAAGCCGTTCGCACTTGAATTTGTACAAGTGTAGAATCACATGCCCCAAATTCATCGCAATTGATAAAATAGATGCTTTCTTGCCCCGTCAAATTGCCTCGAAGTTCTACACAATTCTCGCGTATCGGTCGCCAGGAAAAAATACTAGAATTGAGTGCCGTACCAAATAATCCCCTAGCCGTTCCTATCAGTTCATTATTATTTACACAAACCGTCTTTCGATCACCTATTGATAAATTCAGTTGGATAGTATCAGTGGAAGCACAAAGTACTCTTGCCACTATTTTATCCGTACAGCGGTTGGCCAGATCGGTTATTTCCAATGTGTGATCGCCCGTCAATAAAGGGATACCGATACTATTCGGATTGATGTCCACATTGTATTCTGAAACAATTTTTGTGTTGGTTATCAAAATTTCTATGGTCAATATACCGTAGTTTCGATTCGCTTTTCCCCCTGTAATGCGATTGCTATTGTTTTCAAAACGCCAATTACCTCCCACATCCCAAGTATTCAAAGAATCTAGGAGCGCAGCAATGGATAGAAATTCACCAGAGAAAGTTTGATTTCCCACTCGCCATGCTTCTACAAAAAAAGGGGCAAAATCATTGGATAATACACTTTCATTGATAGGTGAATAGAAACCTACAGTATCAAAATTGCAGCCCACAAAAGATTCGATGATTGCGCCGTTTTGTTTAAAGCGATAGCGCCATTCCTCCCCAAATTGCACACCTGTACACAGCAGAGCATCTTGACTACAAGGCGTTTGTATGATGAGCGTATCGCTATCAGGCAACAAACCACACTCGTTCGAGATTGGTCTTTGAACTAGCTCAGAATAAGAAGTAAAATAAAAAAGAAGTCCTAATAAAAAGAACATATAATTGTAGGATTCATATTGTGATTGGGAGAGACTCCCTAGCAACAAGATGCTCAAATACTTGAGCTACAGTATCAACACCGATAACGGCGGCTATCACCAAATAGATACAAGGGCTATTTAGACAAAGTGAGAAGGACTGAGGGAATTGATCGTTTTGGGAAAATGCCAGTTGTCATGAATTAATGATTCAATAGAGTTGATGCATCATTGATAATCAATGGTATTATTAGAGAAAAAATAGACGAAATTTAATAGATTTATACGTAATAGATTTATACGCCCACAAAAAACTGATTATCAATTACTTAATTTAGAAGTAAGAACGATTATAGAACATTCATCTTAATAAAACACAACAATTGATATAAAGTTGAACGTGGGATAAAACACAAGTAATGTAAAATTATTACGACACTAGATGCAAGATGCAAAAAAGATCGAATTTTGATATAATTTTGACGCAATTATCGTTCTTACAATAATGTGATTGCTCTTAGGAGTTTTTAGCTAAAGGCTAAGATAATACTTTGATAATGAAACAATTTGGGTGTACTATGAGGTCGAAAATTGAGACTATTGATAAGGGGCAACTCCAAAATTGCCCATTGTCTAGTATGCGTAAAATGGCAGGTATTTTAGGAATGTCCGTCATTGTAAGAATCGCCAATTTGATCTATAATATAAGGTTGACGTCTTCTAGGAAGGTACTGAAATGTATTGCGCTTTGCATTTTAATTTTGGCATGCTCCTACAACATGCTACTTGCCCAAGAACGTTTTAAAGGAGCGATTATTGCAGGCTTTAATGTAGCTCAAATAGACGGTGATCGCTTGTTCGGCTACAACAAATTTGGCTTTAATGTAGGAGGGCGGGTCGCAACGGTTTTGTCTGAAAAATGGCAGTGGAGCATGGAATTGGCATACAACCAGAGAGGAAGTTCGCGTACTAGAAATGATGACGTGAGTGCAATTTATGAGCGCATTCAACTCAATTATGTCGAAGCTCCCATTATGATTCATTTTTCAGATTGGAAAATGCAATTCAATGCGGGCGTTTCTTACAATCGCTTGATTAATTTTACGGTTTTGAATGAACTAGGAGAAGACATCACCGATTTACAAAACTATCGTTTGAATAATGCGGCTATCGTTCTTGGTGCAACTTATTTTCGAGATGAACATTGGGGCTTCGACTTTAGGTGGTCGCAGAGTTTACTGGATTTGCAAGCTGGCATCAATCAAGGGGTACCGTGGCGAGAGAAATGGATTAGTTTTCGATTGATTTATGTTTTTTAGTGAATTTGTAGGAAATAAACTACTCAAAGTTTGCGAAGCTATTTTTTCTTTAGTCAAAGCAAAAAAACAGAAGCATCGTCTGAGGCGGGCGACGAGGCTTTTTATAATGGAGAATAAAAAAAAGAGCAAGTCAAAATGTATAATTATTTGTGTACCATTCCTTGACTATCTTTTCTTCTTTTATATCAGCCCAAATAGGGAACATGCTGGGCGAACAGCGCGATATTTTGATGCTAGAAGTGCTAGGCGATTATTTGAGATTGAGTGTCGATGGCTATTTGGAGTAAGTTTTTGTATAGCCAAGAGTATAATTTTGGGTCACATCTTCAACTAATCATTTTGGTTCAAGACTTATCACATAATAGTAGCTTTCATTCAAATATCTTGCTACGATATCTAAGTCATTAAGCATATCTTCTGGAATTAATACATATCCATGCAGGATCGAATTATAGGATTTGAAAGTGCCTGAATTAAATTCTTCGATGTATTTTTGCTGAACCTCTTCTGAGAATCGAATTCCTATTTCACCTGCTTGATTCAACACAGAAAACATATACCCATTAGCAGAAGTATAAGGTATTGTTTTACCCTTTCGCTCAAACCTTGAACACTTAGAGCATGTTTGGAGCATTATCTTCCTGTAAACCAATATTTTACGAACTTGACTTTGAAAATCATAGCTCGTTTATCCCGATAAAGTCCCTATGATTTTCTTCGTCAAACCGTGTCCGCCTCAGGCGTGAACCGCAAACTACTGATTTACAGTTCGATCCTGCTCCAAACATGCTCTTAGCAATCAATTGGTCATAGACTTTTAGTTTTTCTCCCCACATCATTATTTTTCTTTAATATTGAATTTCATGGCTATTTAGATTTTGAAATTCGTTCTGCCTCGTTTTTCAAATCAGCAGTGAATTGCTCAAAGGATTCATCAAAAGAAGGAATTTTACTAGCAAACAAAGGAAAGATCGGGCCACCTATTTTTTCCGTCATAGTGAATAGCGTACCCTCTGTCACCTTCTGCAAGAGATAAGTTCTCTCGCCCATAGCATCTCCCCAAACCAATTTCTGATTCGGAATCATTTCTTTGACTTTCAATTTAAAAGTTCTATTGGCATCGAGGGTACTTTTGAGTTTGATTTTTTCTCCTTCTTGAATTTTACCTTCGATAGAAATCACCGTAGAATTCCAACTAGCATAATTTGAAGCATCGGTGAGCAATCCCCAAACAGTGGGCAGATCAACATTGATCGTTTGATTGATGGCCGTCGTTCGGCTGAATGTTTTCTTTTCTGTTTTGGCAACTCCATTTTGCGCCATGGTTGATAGACTTGTCATAATTAAAAAGATTGTGAATACGTTTTTCATCAGTATGGTAATGTATAAATTTTATTCAATAAATTTCATATCCCGATAATCGTATCTTTTGAAGACAGTCGATTATTACTCTCGTCTTATTCGCTTCAAGTAGGAAGGTGCTACTGGCACACCACTCAATTGCACTGCATCATTGATGTATATATACGTTCCGTCAGGACTGAAACCAATATCATTGGGCAATGAAAATTCAGCTTCTAGCGCACTGCCCGTTTTGTGACCTCTCTTGCCATTTCCTGCAATTTTTGTCAAATCCCCTTCTAGTGATACTTCATAGATCTGGTTAGCAGCTCTGGCAGTAACGAAAAGTTGATCTTCAAAAAAAATCACATGCCCAAGATTATTTCCTGGAAGGCTTGCAAAAAGAGACGATTTACCTTCGACATCTACTTTGATAAGATTAGCGTTTCGGAAGTTTGCTACATACAGATTGCCTTCCTTATCTATCGTGATGCCATTAGGGCAATTAAACAGACTACCACTAGCAAACGTGCTAACTTGACCAGCGGGTGTCACTTTTTTGATTGTATTATTTCCGCAATTAGCTACGTAGAGATTACCTAAAGAGTCAAAAGTCAAACCTACTGGTCCTGCCATGCCCGTTGCGTAAGTGGAAACACTTCCCTCCATTGAGATTTGACTGACCTGACCTGTCGAAAAATCAGATTGAAAAATATTCCCGCTTGGACAGATCGTATTTCCTGAAGGCTCGCTGAAACCACTTGCAAAAATAGATATACTACCCTCTGGCGTGATTTTGTAAAGATTGCCTCCATTTCCAGAATAAGCCAACCCAAAATCAGCGCTGTAAATATTGCCGTTTTCATCAACAACGATTCCTCCTGTTCCTATGGGTAGCTCGGTCAAGATTTCGACCACACCTTTTTGCTGCAAAGCAAATGACACAGGTGCTGAAATACTATCATCAGCCGCGTTCAGACCTATTGAGAGTACGAACAAAGCATAGTTCTCGTCTCTATCCAAAGTATCCCCATTCACATCCACTGCATCTGAACTCAATCTCGTATCAATGCTCGTAGCGGTCTTATCTATTCTTATAAAATTCGACTTATCAACAGCCCTCGCCCTCTGAAGGTCAAAAGAAGCGGCCTCCCCTAATTTGACCACTAATATCCTGTAGTGATCGACACAAGATGCTTCTTGTGGCATATCAAAAGTGATTTGCAAGTCCGAGGCATTGCCTGAGCTATCTACTCGAAGGATCATCAGTTCGTTTACTGAAATATCCGAACAAGTGTCCATAGCTTCATCGCTTGTACCGCAGCTCAAAATGGAGAGCAGTAAGAAAAAACTTAGCAAGTTTCTATTCTTCATTGCAGTTGTTTTTTTTGAAATGCAAGTCTAAATAGATTCTAAGCCATTTGCTTGAAATGAGGTAGGCATGTAGTACTAATTACTGTATTGGCACGTGCCATTATCGTAATTGGTACTGGGATTTTGCAAGTTGGCTGTGTTTGGAGAACTTGTGTATTAGCTTTTTTGAGATTGCAACATATACTGACTTGGCGTGAGGCCAGTTTTACTTTTGAATACCCGATTGAAAGTCGTTTTACTGTTAAAACCAACTTCTAAACCAATCGCCAAAATAGTCCAATTGGCATATTTATCATCCACTAACATTTCTTTGGTCGCTTCTACTCTTTGCGTATTAATAAATTCGGAAAAACCCATATGATACTGTGTCTTGATGAGTTTTGACAACTGCCGAGGTTGAAGATGAATGGACTCGGCTAATTGGTGAAGCGTTAATTGTGGATTTTTAAATGCACCTTTCTGCATGGCTTCCGAGAGCGTATTTTTATATTTTAGATTTTCTGCTGCTGACAATTCTTGTTGCCCCAATATAGGATAATATTTAAGGCGATTGAATATATAAGCTGGATTGTAAAGGGTAACGTAAGCCAAGAAAAATAGCGTAAAAATGATGCCCGACAGAAAAATAACACCCCAAGTTCCCGGTATTTTTAGCATACGAAAGATTTCCATTAGCACAATAAAAAGCGTTAAACACAAATAGGCATTTCTTAAAAAAACCACTCTATGCCTACTGTCTAAAACGATTTTATCTCTCTTTACTTTCAAAAATTGATTGATTTTAAAAAAGGACAATGGAATGTAAATTAGGTATTGAATAAGTAGCACCTTAGCATTATCCATCATTTGGTATAGAAAGTTATTTCGCACTCTGCCAGCGTTTCCCCAATCTGTTTGCTGAGAAGCGTCCAAGAACAAGAAAAAGGGTAAAATATTGATGATGTGAAGCAGCACAGGAATGAGATGAAGACTATCCCATTTGCTAAATTTCTTGGAAGGATGAAGTGTATAGTCGGCGTGCAAATAGATCAAAGGTGGAATCAAATACCAGATTGAAGCGATGATAATTTGAAATTTGAAGGGCAATTGAAGCTCTGGTATTTTCGCAATAGCTGCTTGCAGCAATATCGTTGAAAATATGAGTAGTAAAAGACCTAGAAATACGTTCGCTTTTTTGAGCTCGGCTTTTTTAGTGAACAATACGAGTGACAAAGTAAGTCCGTAGAGTGAAAGTGATGTTAGTATAAGTGTGTAAAATGGGTGCATTTTTCTTTTTTATTCACTTCAAAACAATCTCCGTCGCCCCCCAACCATATCTATGATGATATTCATTCTTAAAATCCAAAACGTCAGGATGTTGCTTCAATTTCTTAGCGATTTCGTCTCGCAACTTACCTTTACCGATGCCATGAATCGCGAAACATCGCTCCACACCCAATCGAATCGCTTTTCGCAAAAAATCATCAAAATGCCTCAATTGAATGCGCAAAATCTCCTTTCGATCTAGCTTTTCTGCATTCGCTACCAATTGATTGATGTGCAAATCGATTTCGCCAGAAAAAGCTGCCAGTTCTTCTACATCATGAAGTAAGTAGAATTGGTTTTTGCTTGAATCTGCTCTAGGACGCGCTTTCCGACGCGTGTAGGAAGAAAGATTTTCTTTGCTGGTTTTAGGTTTTTCGGCTGCTTGATCCAATGTTTTGAATAGCGTATAAAGATGTGCCGCTTGATTGAGTAAAGGAGCAGTGGTCTTTTTCGTGAAAAAGATTTGCGGCTTTATTTTTAGCTCCTTTTGGTGTTCCTTTCCCGTTTCTTTAGTCGTCACTTTCCAGCAACTCACTGCGATAAAAGGTTTGTCGTTGAGTTGTGAAAAACTAATGCTGCCGAGCACATCAATATCTGTTGAATTGATTTTATGGTTTTTCCTGATTAGGGCATGTTCATTTAGATAAAGCTCAAAACTATAGATGGCGTCACTCGCCGTATCGTTGATGATGTATATTTCAAAACCTTCGATGCTGTCCTCTTGATTGTATTGAGGTTGAAAAGCCAATAAAATGCCTTTGCGGCTTAGTATTTTGTACTGCGTATCTACTTTGGGTGGTGCTGGTCTTGCTTTGGGCTGCTTGCCTTTCACGATTTGCGCCCTCACTTTTGAGTTTTCGACGCGCTCCAAATTACTCTCAAAAGCAGGAATTTCCATATCTATATCCGCAATATAGACCGTGAATAGATCATTGCCGAGTACCTCTCGAACAACGCCTACGTCCCCCGTATTTTTTAGCCTAACTTTTGTTCCAATTGCGAGTAGCATAGCTGATCTTTTGTGCTGATAATCTGGTGGTTAAATCGCTTATCAGTATCTCCAAAAGGGAAAATTTTGTGTAACAAAATTTTCCCTTTTGGGAGTGAGCTCTATGGGCAGAAACAGATACGCCCGTTTTTTGTAAAAAAACTAGATATCATGTGTTCTTAAGAGTATGTTTTAATTTTTGAAGCACGATTTTTACAAAAAATTAAATATCTGATAATCAATAAGTTAACTCTGTTTTGACGTGTTTTATGTATCTTTGATATAATTAAATTTGTGAAATCAAGCTATATACTAATTTCC
>JBCCRX010000107.1:0-16606 GCA_039201015.1 Bacteroidota bacterium
GATGATACTCGGGCAAAGTAGAAAGTTTGCGTTCGGGTAAATCTGTGGAAGTGATGCCAAAAGCCCGACGATTTCGAGGGTCTATTTCGACCGTCACGGTATAGATTTGGGATCGTTTTAAATCCAATGGCAATTCCAATGTTAGCGTAGGAGTGACGGATTCAAAAATACCGATAATGCCTCCACTGGAAGTAATCGCACTACAACGATTTAGGAGTAGTTTATCACTTTCTTTCTTTAGCTCCAAAGCAGTTTTTCCGTCAAAAGCGGTGACCAATCCATAAGCATTCGGTAGAAGCAGTGCCTGTACGCTATCTGCTGATAAGGCACTCATCCAAGCAAAGAGTTCCTCGAAGCGTTCTACATTAAAATTGACACCTGCGACGACATTAGGCGCGGCGTGTTGAGTGATAGAATTCATAGTCTGTTAAGTTTTAGGAGAAATTCGTCGTACATAAATCGTGGTGTATTTGAAATCCTTAGGCAAATCATCGCGAATGTTTTGCATTTCTAGGTGTTCCTTAGCAGACAATCGCTTGAAATACAATCCATTTTGAGCCAACGTCCATTTGGGGTTCATCATTCTTCTGCCTTTGGGAAAAAACCAAGGCGAATATTGGTGAAATTGCCATTGGGCGTTTTCAAATTTAATGGGTTCTTGTGGACGCATGTTGTAGTTGTGAAAAGCCAAAAGTCCACCAAACAAATCTTCTACTTTATAGTCTTTTACATTCAAAGGGGTGAGGGTGCGAAAGCTGTACATTCCGCTTGCATCGTGCTGGTGAAAATCATCACCAAATATCCATCGGATGCCCCTGCTTTGATCCGCAGCGAAAGAAATCTTACCCACCCATTCGCCCAAGCTTTCCACTTCAATCGGGCTGTAGCGCCAAGCGGGTACTTTCAGGTGCGCTTGGTAGGCAAGCATAAAAAACCACGGCAAAGCAAATAGGCTAAAAGCGGGTAAATAAAGATTGGAATAATAAGTGAAGTCTTCTTGACCTTTGCTGAATAAGAAAAAAAGGAGTACTCCCACTAAAGTCGTCAGTATTGTGACGAATGATTTGACGCCCTCGCTTTCTTCGACCAACATTTTCTTGTGAAGCAGCCACCAATTTAGGACACCCAAGAGTATCACGAGTATCATCAATCCCATCAAATGTACTTGTGCGGCGGTGTCTTTGAGCAAGCGATCCGCGAAAGCAAGCAACACAAACACAACGACCCAAAGTACCGCATAGCGTATGACTTGCTGTACAGTCGGATGCCTGAGAAAAGGAATTCTGGGCTTTTTTATTAGTGTTGTCATATTGAGTTGATTGTTCGTTTTTCGTTAGTATTAGTCTGATTGACCACCACAGAAGCAATTCTACCTATGAAAGCTTGGGTTTAGCTGTTGTCCAGAAATAAGACTTTTGAAGTTTTTAACTCAAAAATGTTGAATACAGAGCTTTCTAGTTTAAACTTCAAAAGTCTAGTATCTATCATTTTGCAACGATTATCAAAGAGCCCAATCATCCTAGTCAGGCAGTGGTTTTCAGGATTTTTAATCTTGATTGCTTAATGTATTAATTCCCACTCTTGCATATTCATTCACCACAAAATTGGCTTTTTCTTTTGCCACCAAAATGTGCGTCTCGCCACTCCAGTTTTTGGGTAGAAAAGCGGGATAAAGCTGTTCTTCCAAAAAGCTGCGCCATTTGCCACCTTGCACAAAGTCTTCTAATTCTTCAATCGGTACTGGTCCAGTTTCAATATCAAGTTGTATGCTAGGCTTTTCTTCTCGTCCACTCACAATCGTTGATGTTCCGACTACCCATTGATTGACTTTTATGCCTTCTTCTAGTTCTCGAAAAATGACTTTTTCTCGCAAATGTACTTGCTGTCCAATCGCCGTAAACAGCGCATCTTCTATCAATCGTTTATCACTTTGTATCTGCTCACTGTAAGGCAACAACCAAGCCAAAATACGCTGCTGTTCTTCTGATAAATGCTTCGGTATTTCAAAAAAGCGCCCCTGTAATTCCGAAATCCCCAATACATTCGCTCGCTCTTCCTTCGCCATTTCCATCATCACATAGCCCCATTCTTCCTCCACTATTTCTAGCAGTACTTTCCAAACTTTATCCTTTGCAATTGCCGCTGCAAAAGCACTACGCTGCTCACTTTGGCTTTTGGTGTAAATGGTTAGTTCTTGCTTTTTGCGGTCGTGTTTTATAGAGACGATTTCTTGGAGGGCGGCGGGGTTGGGGCTTGGGTGGGGGTGGATAGTTACGTTGCTCTTATATTTATTGTGACTAAGACAGAGCACTTCGGGAAGTAAGTTATTTGTAACAGTTATATTCATAAGTTAATATCCAATTACTTTTTGGTTTCTTACAGCAGATTCTTTGTGAGCTTCATGCAAAGTTTTAGGTCTAAAGCCGTAACTATATTCACTTTTAGAAATGGGTTCATTCAAAATTTTAAACAGGATGTCAGCTATAATATCACTGGCAGAGTCAAGCATTTCATTTATGCCAAATTTTCTTCCAAAGGCTATCTGAGTTATATAATCAGCGGTATCGTCAGTTAGCTGATAAATAATTCCAACTCCTTGGGCAGCGAGTGCTAATTGAGGATATTTGGGATTAGAAAGAAGAAATAGATAAGTATCTATTACAAGTTTAGCGTCAACATTTCCCTTCCCTTTTCTTATAACATTATTATATCTGCTTGCTATATCTGCCACATTAATAAATTCAGCTACATTTCCTGCTAGTTTTAATCCTGTTGAAATTTTTTTAGCTCCCTTCATTGAACTCAATACTTTATAATGCTCTCTATAAAGTTTGCTGAATCGGTTTAGCATACGTGCTTTTAAACTCTTATTAGTTAAATGTTTGACTACTTTATCTGTGTAATCTAAATATCCATGATACTGACTATAAAGCAACGGTAAAGACCAAACCCCTCTGGTTTCTAAAGAAGATAGCTGTTCATCATTTATGTTGTTTATATGATAATTTTCTTGCCGCAGTTTATACTTCTTCTCTATGATAAGTAATCTATGGTAGGTGTTAGGTCCAACAATACCGTCAGATTCTTTTTCTGAAAAACCATGGTTGTACTGCCATTGTGCAACATATTCAGCAAATAGTAGTCCATCCAGACTTTTACTGGACTTAAATATAACTTGCTCAATTAGCCTTTTGCTCCACTTGAGTTCATTTGACCACTTCTGATTCAATCTAATTACTCTTTGAGATTTATCACTACTATATTTATTTATATCTATTCTTTCTTGTAGCTCAATCTTCATGTATGGTGTATTGATTGTAGTAATAGTCTATCTAAATTACCTCAATCGGCTTGCATCTGTCTGCGACCGATAGTGTTGTATATCAGTCTGGTGATTTACTTTCTAAATTATCCAACGAATAGCTTTATGAAGCAGGCTTATATTATAGCTCAACTACAAATAGATTCAATTGTGTATGTGCTTAATTGTTCCAACTAAGTAATTATAGTATATTTTCCTTTTGTTTCAGGACTTATTCCTTCTATCTTAAAAATTATTCCTTTACCCTTAGAATATCTACCAATGTGTAGATGTGGTCCCTTTGTATTTGTGTATTTACCGTGATGAATTACTTCGTACTTTGAAGAGTTATTAAAAATTAGCTTTTTTTTAAGTTTTAGTTTCTCAAATCCTTGCTCTAAAGTCAACCCATGTATTCCAAAGTCCACAGCTTGATTTAAACGATGTAAGCTTGTATCAGGACTGCCTTTGGGGGGCTTTTTATTTTTCCTATCTCCTGATGTAACCCAAACGTTACCCACATGCCTTGCGATCTTATTTAAGACCTCTAGTAAATCTTTATCTGAGATTGTATAATTGTTCAAAAATACTTTAGCCATTATTTATTAATTTATATTACGCGAAATATCGTACTAAGGAATCGGCTCAACTTGTGGCTAATTATGCCACATACTCGTCTCGCAAATTCATTTTTAATGATATAATAAATAGACTTGATGCGTTGTTGGAAATCAATTAGATATAAAAGAAGATTGGGAGTAATTCGTCAAATTTTGAAAATTTGACGAATTTGTACTCTCACAAAAATCTGATTATCAGATATTTGATTTCTTAATAGCGATAATTGCAACGCATTAACTCTAATGACTTTATGGGACGAGCATATCCTACAGCTCAATTGCAACCTGAGCCAATCCCTCCTTACAATCCAACAACTCACACCACCACCCAATCCGCTCCACTCCCCCGCAACACCTCTCCTCGTCGCAATACGCCTTCCGCAAAATGCCCTTGCGATAGCCAGAAGCGGACATAGATCATTTGCTGATTATCGAGGAGTTTGATGTGTAGATAATAAGCTAAGGGGCGGTTTTTTGGGGGGATGCGTTCCAGTTCTTCGGAGAGCTTTGCTGCACCCGATTGCAGGTCAGATAAAGCACTGTTTAAGCGGCTTTCGCTCATTTTTTGGAGCTTATTGCTTTCGTTTTGGAGGTAGTGGCTAAGCTCTGACAAACGATTTTGGAGGTCGCGGTAGTCGTGGGCTTCTACCTGTCCTGCTTGCAGAGCGTAGTAGCCGACGGGGGCGGTATGGAAATCCTCAAAAGTAGTGGCGCGATAAGCCACTGAATTTTCGGCACTGAGTTTTTGGATACCCAGAAAAAAATCGCCCGTATCTGCGAGGCTCGCACGATGATTTTCGGCATTACTCAATGGAATAATTTCAAAAAAGTCGCTGCTCGAAGGACTGCGATCTTTGCTTTTGTCCAGTTTTCGGTTGATAACGGGAAAGCAATTAAGGCGAATTTGGGTCTGCGCGACATCAGCGGCGGTGAAACCCGAAGGAAAGATCATTTTTAGCCAAAATAGTGGCTTTGAACAATGTTCTTCCAACTGTGCCACATCAAATTTTTCGAACAGTTCTTCGGGCGTTGCTACTTGCGCCTCGACTAGCGGCAAATACACAAATTCAGGTGCGTATTGCCGTAAAATACTTTGCTCCAAGTTTTGCAAAAACAAATATTCCGCATCCAATCGCCGATTGCCTGCCTTTCTTGAAGGTGCTAAATACGCACCAAAGCCCATTTCGCTTTCTAAGGGTACGCCATTTGCTTGCCACTGCAGCAAAGGCAAGCGGTCGTATAATTCTTTGCGCTTGAAATCCAAATGCAGACAAAGATCACTCGGCTCAAAATCTTTTCCCAGCTCAATGCCCCACCAAAGTACCCCTTCGTGGAAGAGCTGCGCTTCTTTGGTGGTCAGAATAGTATGGGGTGCTTGCTTCGCGTCGTAGTCCAAGAGGGCATTGCCTCTAGCACAAAAGCGCACTTTGGCATTCACCAATTTTGTAGGGCGCAGCGGCGTAAAATAGATGTCATGGGGTGGTTCGGTACTCATACGCTGCACCGTGTAAGGCTCGTCTTCTGGAGCAAGCATTGTATTGTGTTTTTTGGTAGCAGTATAAGCCAAAGCATGTACTGGTTGGGGGCGCAACTCTCTTTCGGTGGTCAGTTTACGAATAACATTTTTTTCTACATAGTCTCTACTCGCTCCCATTTCTCGATACAACACAGAGAGTTCCCATGCCGTCCATTCCAGAAAGAGCTGATGCTCACGCGCTAGTTGATCCGCAGAACGGTGGAAGCGTTGTGCTGCTTTGGAGTTGAGTCGATTGAGTATGCTGTCGTAGGTTTGCATGTATTGTTTTTTGTCAGAAGCAGGATTCACAGGATTTCATGATTTTCAGGATAATGTGCGAAGTAAATCCTGTTAATTTTTAATCTTTAAAATACTGATTCTAACAATTTTTCAATTCAAATCAATTCTTTTTGCTTTTTGCTTTAGACTGTTGCCGCCATCTAAATTCATATTTTTGGTAGCCGTTATTTCTATTTCCTTGGCTTCTATGGTCAATTTACCCGTTTGGTCATCAAAAACGAAAGAGATTTTTTCCATTTGAATCCCTTTCATTCGGTTGTTCTTTTCGTACCATTTGCTCGCATTTTTATTTTTGTGGTAGAAACTTCCCAGTACAAAAGGAGATTTTTCGGGATTAAAATCTTCAAAAAAGACGATGACTTTTTCTCCTTTTTCGGGTAAAAAATAAAATCCACTTTGGGCAGTGAAAGGCACTAAAACTCGCAGCCAAGGCGATACGGAATCTTTCTCTCTATCGCCTATGAATTTCACCTTTACGCGCCCTAGTTTTTCGGGATCTTTGTGGTCTTCAATGACTGCCTGAAGCGGTCCACACATGGCACTACCGCCTTGCTGCATCCTCAAGGCAAATGGAAAGCCAAGTGGAACAGCGGTGAAGTTGTTCTGATAAGCATCATCGCTGGAGATGTGGTGATGTACTTCTATCACCAAGTATTCCCCCGAACTCAATAACTTATCCGAACTTTTCATCTTCACCTTACTCCCAATTCTCAGACTAGGCTCGTTGCTCGTTCCCGTTAGCACAACCAATTCGTGTGCTTGTCGAGCCGTTATTTTTTTGTCTGCTCGAATCAGCGGCTGATCGTTTTCAATCGCATAATTGACGTGAATATTCGCCGAAGGATAAACACTAGATTTATTGACCGAAATGTTTAGCACATCGCTTTGGCCTTTACAATTGATGTTGCCATCTACTCCTTCTAGTAGTTTATCTTTAAGCAAATCGTAGCCCTGCATTTTAAACTCCAAGGGAGCTAAGTTTAAGGATAAATCTGCGTGTTGACAGTTCCCTTTTCCTTCCAATTGAAGTGTGACTTCGTTTTTATTGATATTTTTCAAATCTCCGAAGTACGACTCTTTTCCATCAAAAAAGAAGATCAAATTGTATTCATCCGCTAGCCGACACAAAAAGCGATAGTCGGTCTCTTGGCTCTGCACCACGAAATCTACTTTTTCTCCCAATTCTTTTTTCACTAAATTGGGGAGTTGACTGCCGTAATCACCTGTTACTTTTCGTACAATGTCTCCTACCCTTTGCTCTGAAAAGGTTCGGAAAACAGGTGCAGCGTCCATCAATATGCTTTTACTATAACCTTTGATGCGTAGCACCCTTCCCGATTTTGTCCAAGTGGCATTGATTTGGTCAATAAAGCCATGAAACTCAATCCATTTTTCGGATTTTTTGGAATCTTCTTTCTGCGCAGGCGATCCAATTTCGATGACCACATTTTCTCCTAAAAAAGACGCCAATGTAGCATTATCCAGTTTCGTTTTTTTTTCTACAGACGTGACCACTTCAAAGACATGATGTCCATTGAAGGGCTGGTGCAAACTAAGACTTCGAATGGCAAACTTATTTTTTGCCCACTCAGCATTAGTCGAGATAGATATGGTACTCTTTACTTGCGTCACTGGATAGAATTAGAAAGATAATGATTACAGAATGATGTTGGGCAACTGCTTACTGATATTCTGCTCGATCGTACATTTCTCCTTCCAAATTCATTTTTTGAGGAGAAACAATCAGTGTTTCTTCTATCCGTCCAGGCTCATTGCAGTCTTGGTTATAGGACACCAGAAAAGCATCTTCTACTGTGATCTTACGCTTAATGGTATTGTTGTCATAGAAACACAAGGCTAATGTGACGGTCATTGTAGGGTCTAATTGCCACTGCAAGTAAAAGGGAACATCTTCTTCGCTGCTTCTAGTAATTCTTATGGTCATAGAAGTCAACATCGGACGACCAATGGGTCTTCCTGTTTTGTCATCGAAACGCTGGTCAAAGTCAATGTTGTATCCTAAAACATCATCTTGACGGTCAGAGCCGCTAGGTTCTAATCTTAATCCTGTTATTGGCATGGTAATTCGTTTTATTTTAAATGATGAAATTATACTGCAAATGGGATAAGTTCATGCAGGTAAATCTATTGTTTATTTGTTTAACCGCAATACATTGATATATAATATATTAAATGAATAAACGATTCAACGAATAAACAAAAAAACGTACCTCCTGCCCGATCGCGGAGCAGGTGGGTTTATCCCAAATGAGGTATATATAAGTCCTTTGACTGTTTCTGCTAGACTTTTCAAATGCAGAACTTGTCAAAGAATCACTACTTATCCTTATATTTATCTGTATCAATTCCGCCTTTCTTTCCCCTCAAATCAATCTGAAATTTATCTGCTACCTCAAAAAAGTTGATGCTTATTTTGACTTCCACTACTTCTGATTCGGTGTCGTATTCGATGCTATCTATAGTCGAACCTTGTCCTATCATATCTTGCTTGAAGCGTCTATTGAGGTAAATTTCCAGTTCTCTTTTGAAGGCTTTTTGCTGTTCTCGTCCCCATTTAGAAAAGGCTTTGTTGTTGCAGAACTGCACCAAATCCTTGAGCAGGGCGTTGGCAACATCCATTTTCACGAATTTGCGCAATTCGGGTGGATTGCCTTTACACAAAGTAGTGCTACCTTGAAAATGTCCCGAGTCTAATATCATATTTAAACCCACTTCATCCAGTGCTTCGGCATCTTTGCGCTCCAAATCATACTGCATTTTTACGCCATTGATTCCTACGATAGCTTCTGCTTCCAGGCCAGAAATAAATTCTCCTGGATCAACACCCAGCATTCTACCAACAATAGCGGCGGACAATGGGACGGACATTTTTTCTTCCTTCCGCACGTATTTTCCTTCTGCATTTTGCATGATTTTGATGTCGCGCGCACCTACTTTGTAGCCCCAAGTGCAAGGCATCATCACGTGTCCGAGTGTAGCGTGAATGCCTTTGAGCGTATTGCGTTTGGCGTAGTTAATGGCGGCTTTAGCACTGCTTTTCTCAGGAATATCAAGAACTGCTAGCGCACGTGTTTCGGTCGCCACTTTTGCTACTTTTTTCACGATCGTAGGTATATCTCTTACATTTTTTTTGTCTTCATAATTGCCAATGTAAGAAATATAGAAAGGCGAGTCTTCCATTCTGAATTTAAAAAACTGCTGGAGGAGATAATGCTCCATGATGTCGAAGTGCTTGGGATTGGCAGCATCAGCAAATTTATCGGTGCGCACAGGCAATAGATAAACGGTTGCGCCATAACCCGCATTTTCGTAGAGCAATTGCAAAGCACGAGCTGTTTTTTCAAAAGGCTTGGTTTGCTCGAATACCTTTTTCATATTCGCTTCATAAGCTGCTCTTACTTTTAAATTGAGCTGCGTTACTTCTGCCCGAATCTCTTCTACTGAATTTGCCTTTTCGAATATTTGCAACATCAGATCGAAATTGCTGGCGATCTGAGCGGTTTCTTCGGGTTCTTGCTGAATGATGTTGGGCAAGTCATTGCGATAGTCCTCATCGTACAGAGGAGCAGGCAAAATGTCTTGCAAGACATCCATTTCATCTTCAAATTCCTCAAAATTGAAGAAATCTTCGTTCAATTCTATTACTTTAGTAGGCGCAGTGTTCATTGATTTGTTTTTAGCTAATGTAAGACTGTATATTGTCTAATTTCTCGCTTTTCAAGTCTAATTTCTTGTTCAAGTCCCTGCCTGTAATAAATCCAAAAATCTTGGACTGGGCTGCTTCAATTGTCCTGCCCATTCTCTCAAAAACAGTATAAGTTTATCCTTTTTCTCGCTTTCTAAAAAATCTTTCAATTCCTCCAAGAAAGCCTCATCGTTGAGTTTTTCTTGAAAATCGTGTAGGAAAAGCATCTGTTGCTTTAGTTCTCGCAAGGTATCCGACTTTCGGACAATGGTGGATTCCTCAAAATCATCTAGAGACTTTATTTCCAATTTTTCCTTGACTGCCGAGCCATCTAAGCGATTGAGCTTGGTTTTGAAATTCACGTTCAATTGGGATAGTGCATCATCCATGTTTTCGGCTTTTAGCACTTTTGGCTTAAGCGGTGCATTGGGAGTATCCAAAGCAACCAAAGCACTTTTCTTAGCAATCTCTACTCTCGCCGTCGCTTTTGTCTTTTTGACGTTTCCGCCTTTCGCCATAGTCATAACGTGTGTATTTTGTTTTTTCTTTATAAATTTTCTTAAAGCTATTTGAAAATGTTCACTTTTCAATCTACTTTTTGATAAGCGATCCTATTTCATCAATAACTACCTACAATTAGTTTATATCTGTTGGTTTAAATTTTTTTAAAAGCAGCTATCACCTGTGCCTTTTTTTTCAAAGAGATTTCTAATTTCTTTCCATTTTTTAGGATAACATGACAACCACCATTAATGTATATTTCGCTCACGTAGTAGCGATTGACCAAATGTTTGTGATGAATCCGCAAGAATAGTTCTTTCGGTAAATTATCTTGTAAGACTTTTAAATGTTTTGAAAAAACGATCTTTTCTCCACACTCCAAATTGATTTCCGTATAGCTTCCATCCGCTGCACAATACATGATCTCTGTCGGATTCAGGATTCGCATTCCCGTTGAGGTAGTGACACTAAGAAGATCGTAATGCGTTTTCATCAAAGCTCGCTTTGTTTGTTTCAGTATTTGAGCCAACACTCCATTTACAAGTAATCAGCAGTGCTGCTCAAAAATAAATCACTGTATTATTTATTTTGTGGAGGTTTTTACTTTTATTTCATCCATCATTTATATGCTATGAAAGATCTTTTTACTGACTAATTGCTGATTATCAGTTTTTTATAAATGGAAAATCCAAGAAAGAATATTAAATTTGAGGCACTTCTGGAATGCGTATTTTTGGAAGAAGAGCAGCGAAAGCGAATCATCGCATCTGGCAATAGGGCAATGGCACCTAATCTCAGTAGAGTTGCTGCTGCCTTGGACGAGTATTATGCTTTGTATCAGCTAAATTTGTACTGCGCTTATCTGAGCTATAAAAATATTGTACACCATGAAGCAGTACCTTACCAAGAGGAAGACTTTCCTTTGATTCCTGCTGTGATTCAATTGATTGAAAAAGGGCAACTACAGCATCCCGCTATTCTTATTTACAATCAGATTCGATTGCTATTCTTGTCTTTGGAAAAAGAGAAGCAGGCTACTGCCGCGCAAGAAAAACAGCTTCAAGACTGCATGGATGCGATTAAATTTTATGAAGAGAAAAAGCAAGCAAAAGTCTGCATCGAAATGTACGCCTTGCTTAACAATTTCTGTATCAAAAAAATCAATGCAGGAGTCGAAATTTATAAAATCTATTTCTGGCAACTGAATTGCAACATCCTTCGGCTAGAAGAAGAAATGCAGGTAAAAGGCATCGTTTATTATGATCCTAATTTATTCCGAAATCTCGTTTTGATCGCCATATCTATGAAGGATCATTCTGTATTCAAAGGCTTAAATACGGAAGGAGAAAACAGCGTTCAGAATGGACTGGAGTGGGCGGATTGGTTTATTAAGAAGAATCGTAAAGTACTTACTAACAGTCACTTAGGAAAGATTTATCTACAATATTGCAGTGCCTATCTCGAATTTGAACGAGCTAATTTTGCTAGAGCTTATAAGATATTCCAAAATAGAATGCGCGTACAGCACACGTTCACTAACTTGAGCATGAAAGCACTGCATTTAAAGATATTGTACGAAATGAATATCCGAAAAGCGACCGTATTGGAATACGATAAAATAGAAATTCGACAGGTCTTGGATGCTTTTCGGAAATTGGTGAAGTACGAAACAAAAATGCGCCAAGCTGTCTCCTATCAACTCCAGATTTACATTGACTTTTTGAATAAATACAGAAAACTGCTTCACTTCTTCTATCGCTACTACGCTCGAATGGGTAATCAAAAAACTGCAAAATTTTTGGAAAGCAAACAGCAGTTGAAGCTATTCATCGAAGAGAAGCATTATGCCCATAATGATTGGTTTTTGGAGAAATTGGAAGGGATCAGTTGAGGGTATGATTTTGAAGGTCTAGCGTCGTTAGCTTAAAGACATTATGTTCTTCTTACCCCTGTTTAAAAAGAAGAAATTTCATATTTCATTAGTATTTATACCCTTGAGGATTAATGCTGTTGACTTTAGGAAGATGCGTGTGAAGTCTCCCCCGATCCGCCTGAGGCGGAGAGAAATCCGTATCTTCCTAAAGATGAACATTTTAAATGCGAAAACGAAACTTTCCCCTTCAGGGGTTAGGGGAAAATAGCAACGGAATCTCTTAAGTCAACGGCATTACCCTTCGGGGGTTGGAGGAAAATGGAGACGAAATCCTTAAATTATTGATATTTAATTTCAAGATCATATTCTTAATTCTGGGCGCATATTAAAAGGTCACTTTCGATGACGAGCATTTATAAAATGCTTGTCATCTGCTCCACTTACCGTTTAGATTTAGATAACAGTCATTTTCAAAATGACCGTTATCGTGATAGTGGCATTTTTGGATGCACCCTCAACTTTCCCAAGCTTATTGACTGATAGAAAAAGTCTTGCTTTGTCCATTTGGAAGGGTCGCAGTCAATGTGTAAGTATGCGTACCTGAGGATGTATTTATCTCCACTTCTTCGGACATCCCTGTGGGCAAATTTACTGTTCCATTTCCTAACAATACCAATTCGTCTTGCGTCACGATGTACTCTAAGCTTTGCGTAAAATTGCCTTGGTTCTCAATAGAAAAATGGATCGTATTTTGAGCGGTATTTCCGCCTAAATGAATATGGCTGATGTTGGAGGAAGAAAAAAAAGATACACTGCACAGCGCACTGATACACAATACAATAATAGTCTTCATAATCTGGAAATAATTAAAATTTCAGAAGGCACCTTCTAGGAAAATAAGCTTACGCAAGCCAGTGAATACTAGTATGCTCAAATGTAGTGTTGAACTGTAGAGATCAGCGAAGAATGGCATGGACTTGGTAGGAAAAGCAACAATTTTGGGATGCAGTGTGACAAGCACTAAACAATCAAAGGCATTTTACCCAATTCAATCATTCTATCCAAAAAGCGTTTGCGTTGATTGCGAGCCAGCGGCAGGACGATGGAAGTAGCTAGATGAACTTCACCGCCCGTACCGAGTGTTTTTCTAGTATTGCTTAAAGTGGCTTTTTCTAGGTGATTTAGGTTGACTAAATAGGATTTATGAATACGAAAAAAATGGTATTTTTCAAGCAATACACTAATTTTACTCAAACTACCTCTTATCAATCCATTTTTTTGATGAAACGTATGAATATGATTGTAATTCTGGTCGGACGATAAGTATAGAATTTCTTTCAGTTTGATGATTTGAGCTTGATTAAAGTCCCAATCACAAAGGAGATTCTTTTCTTGACCGTCGCTGTTGATGTTCGTGCGTAAACACTTCAAAGCGATTGCCCTTTCCTTTCGATGTTGCAATTTTTTTCTGTTCTTCACAACTGCATTGACGCGCGTAGCAAATAAATCGGGATGCGCTTGAAATTCTTGTTTGAACAACACTTGAATCAGGCTATGTGCTAGTAGCGTATTGAAATTACCGTATTGCATCATGTAGTCCGATTTAGCATGTGCGGTAGCAATGATAATATCAAAATTTACGTTTGCACCCAATTGCTCCAATACTTCAAATCCTTCTCCATGCTTTGGCAATTCAATATCTAAAATGACCAAATCGGGCTTTTGCTGAAGAATACACTGCACGGCATCTGACTTGTTTTTGGCGATGCCTACTATTTCTATTACCTCCAATTTGTTACATTGTTCTTGAAAAGCAGCTATCCAATAGTCATCGTCTTCTACGAGTACGGTGCGTAAAATTTTCATGTCAGTTCCTCTTTAAAAAGAAATGAAACGCTCGTTCCACTAGGCGCGATATTTGTGATTTTGAAATCAATACCTTCTTGCTCACAAATACTTTGAACCGCTAGCAAGCCCGTTGATTTTTTGCTTGTTTTTTCATCATCCGTCGCTTCTATTCCTTTCCCGTTGTCACTGATTGTAATCTTCAATCGCTCGTGAATATCTTCGCGTAATTCGATTGTAATTAATTGATTATCAGAGCTATAATCAAAAGCGTAATCAAGGGCATTTTCTACAATGGGGAGTAAAATTCCAGGTGGAACGTAGTGATAGGCTAAATCAACGTCTTCATTTTGCTCGATTAATTGAATCTTTTTATCAGGAGACATCGTGCGCAATTCGGTGTACATACGAATGCTGTTGAGTTCTTTTTCGAGTGGAATATATTTTTCCAAACTTTGCTCGTAGTGTGCTCGCAAGAAAGTGGAAAACAGACTAGAAAATTGCTCGGCTTCTTTGTGCTTTTTTTGCTGATGCAAACTTTTGATATCTTTCATGATATTTGTTGCCGTGTGAGCAGATATTCTAGCACGCAAAGCCTGTTGATGAAATTCTTCTGTCCGTTTCTCAAAGTAATTCATTTTAGTTTCATAGATGCTTTTTTCTTCTATAAGCAAACGTGCTTTGTAGGAAAGGCCAAGCATAAAGCAAATATTTTCAACCAGTATGCCCAAGCGAACATAATTCATCTTGCTGCCCCAAATCGCAGTCGGATTCAAATAGGCGGTTTGATCCAAATATCCTAAAGAATAATTGGCAATTCCACCAATCATAATAGCAAAAGTGCCGATGATAATGTAGCTATACAAAGGGCGATACTGTTTTTTTTGCTTTGATCTGGAGCGCAAAATAATCACAAGCAGATAGACCACTATCGCCATTAAAACAATGTTGTAGTTTCTGATGAAACGGTTTACAAGTACGTGATCTGCGTACCAACCAATGACGATTGCCAAAAATGGAAATAGAAAGAGCATGTAGATCAATCGACTAAGTAAGCGATAGGTGGTCGGATTATTCCGTTTGAAATCAAGGAAATGGATGACGAAAAAAGTATAGGCAACCCCCGTGAGTGTGTGCATGAAAGCCCTGAAATAATCGTGCCATTCTACGATATGATCAAAAATCCAGTGTACTCGAAAGCGTTCGTCGAGTTGCTCGCCGTGATATAAAATCAAACCCAGCAAATACAGGGCATACCATAAGTAAGCCTGATCTTTGACTTGTCCATATTGGATAAGGATATAAACAAAAAAATAAAGCAGCAAACCCACAAAAAGAAGCGCGAAAGTTCGCTTATGCCGCTGTTCAAATTTTTTCTTGATTTCAAAAGCATTTTCTATTTCCGTCGAACTCAAATAAGGAAAGAAGGTCGGTTTGAACTTCCTTTTCTTCTCAATTTTTACTAGAAAAGAAGAAGCATCGGACACCTGTTGAGAACGAAAAGCTACGCACCAATCATTGTCTTTGAAGGGCGCAGATTTGCGGTAGCGATTGCATTTCCCTCCACTATATGCTAAGAAATCAACTTCACCTTGATCTATTTGATAAAAAGTCGTCTTTATCGGACTACCAAAATTGAATCTATTTTCTTTCAGACAAACTAGATCGTAGGTAGCGGCTTCCTCGATATACAAGCTAAAATAAACCCAAATAGTGGATCGGGATTGAAGTTTTTCTGCTATGCGATCTGATAAAGGAGTAAATCGCCCTTGCTGGAAATATTGGAATGCTGCGGTTGCATTCAGCTTAGCAGTTGGGTCTTGATAAAAATATTTTCGACCTTCTGGAACAACCTGAATTTCAGTATGATAGGCGTATTCTTGTTGCGTATATATGGGTTCAGTAAGGCTTTTTGCTTTTCCTATTCTATAAAGCCCTAGCTCGGCCAAGATTAAAAGCAAGAAAAGTAGTATGTATAGAAAAAGCGGTTTCATGGCAAAGTATTTCTAGTGAAATGACTGACAAGATACCGACTTATTATTTTTTAAGAAAAACTGCTTCTCGAATATACCTTGATTGGCTCGGTGTTTTAAGCCTACCAAAAAACGAAAGGATCGGATCGGTTTGAAACTGAACTATGGCCTATGCTTATCTCGCAGTGTCTTTTGTTGAATTACTTTGAAAGTAAAACATAAAGCGAGCCTCACGCCAGAGGCGGATAAATATAGCATCATCGGACACAACTTGTCCGCCTCTGGCATGAGTCTGAGAAGGTCCCTTAGTTTTTTATTTTAATGGATGCATAACATCTGCTGCATTGTGGTAATGAAATATCATAAACACAACTTATTTCAACATATAATCACTTCTATAGATGCCTAGCTTTTTCATCTTTGAATTGAGTGTTTTTGAGTTTACACCAAGCAGTTCAGCTGCACCTCCCATTCCACTCACTTTCCAATTACATTCCTTCAGAATTTTTACAATGTGATCTCTCTGTACATCTGCAAGAGCAGTGACTTGTCCACTAGGCTGGACATCTGATCGGATTTCCCAATGATCTAATTCCAGTATTTTTGATTTAGATAAGATGATAGAACGCTCTATGATATTTTCTAATTCTCTGATATTACCAGGAAAGGCATAGCACATCAGTTTATCAACTGATTCAGCAGAGATTTTACTTACACGTTTGCCTATTTTTTCGCTATGTTTATGGATAAAATACTGGGCAAGTAATGGAATATCCTCTTTGCGCTCTCTCAAGGGCAGATTATTCACTGGGAAAACGCTAAGTCGGTAGTAACAATAGTCCGTGGTGAAATTGATAAAAAAAGGCAAAAATTATTAAGTTGTAAGTTCCAATACAAACAACAAAAATTTTTGCCCGATGAGTATCGAGACACTCACAGAACAAATATTAAATAAAATACCGACAATCGGA
>JBCCRX010000108.1:0-16554 GCA_039201015.1 Bacteroidota bacterium
GGATTGAAAGATTTATTGTCGCGCAAATTCAATGTGGAGACTTTGCGTTATCCAATTGTTCATTTTAAAGGAGAAGACATTGAAATTGCGATGTCGCATGGCGACCAATACGGCGAGCAATATTTTTCCTTTGTGAATGGACAAAATACCACGCAGGGCGGAACGCACTTGAATGCCTTCAAAGAAGCCGTTGGAAAGACCGTAAAAGAGTTTTTCAAAAATAAATACGACGCCAAAGATGTGCGGACTTCGATCATCGCCGCCATTAGCGTGAAAGTGGAAGAACCCATTTTTGAATCGCAAACCAAAACCAAATTAGGCTCAACAGAAATCGCGCCAAAGGGAGAAACGGTGCGTACGTTCATCAATAATTTTGTGCAAAAAGAATTGAATGATTATTTGCACAAAAATCCAGAAGTGGCGCAAGCCATAGAAAAACGCATTAAGCAATCAGAGCGCGAGCGCAAAGAGATTGCGGGCATCAAAAAACTCGCCAACCAACGCGCCAAAAAAGCCAATTTACACAACAAAAAACTCCGCGACTGCCGCTGGCATTTCAACGACAGCAACCGCAAAACCCAAGAAGAAGATCGTCTCGCTACGACTATTTTCATCACAGAGGGAGATTCCGCGAGTGGTTCGATCACGAAGGCGCGCGATGTTCAGGCACAAGCCGTGTTTAGCTTGCGTGGAAAGCCTTTGAATTGCTTTGGTTTGACCAAAAAAGTCGTTTATCAAAACGAGGAATTCAATCTATTGCAACACGCCCTCAATATCGAAGATAGCTTAGATGATTTGCGCTACAATAGAGTGGTCATCGCCACGGATGCAGATGTAGATGGCATGCACATTCGACTTTTATTGCTCACTTTTTTCCTTCAATTTTTCCCTGATTTGGTGCGCAATGGACACCTTTATATCTTAGAAACGCCCCTTTTCCGAGTGCGCGATAAAAAGCAAACTTTCTATTGCTACAGCGAAAGCGAAAAACAAGAAGCGATCAAAAAACTGCGGGGAAAAGCAGAGATCACGCGCTTCAAAGGTTTAGGGGAGATTTCTCCCGATGAATTTGGCGATTTCATAGGCGAAGACATTCGATTAGAACCTGTCATGCTCAACGAAGAAACGGATATTGAGAAATTGATGTCCTACTACATGGGTAAAAATACACCACAACGTCAGACTTTTATCATTGATAATCTACGCGTAGAAAAAGATGATTTAGATGATGAAAAAATCGTGGAAGCAGAAATAGAGGAAGCGGTGATGGAGGAGTTGGTGGCGGTGTAAAAAAATGTGCTAAACTTATCTTCGCGCTAGCTCGTTATGAAAGCATAGAAAATTAAATATAATGGAAGCTATTCGCTTGGAGCAACGAAATAAAAGCTATCTTATCACCATAGCGGAAGATGCGATTGATAAAGACATGCTTTCCAATTTACTCGACCGTTTGCGCTTAGAACACTTGCTCAAAAAGGCAGATTTTGATGAATCTATAGAGCAATTAGACGAAGCGATAAAAATAGATTGGTGGAAGCGAAATGAAGCAAGAATTATGCGTAAAATTGATCTAGTATAAACTCCAAGTGATCTTATTTCTACAGAATTGTCATCAAGAAAGAAACTTCAATTAAGCTATGAAAATTAAATTAGCATTTCTTCTAATTCTTTTTCCTTTACTTGCTTGGACTCAACAAAAGGAAAAATCTATAGAAGTAAACGTATGGGACACCATACAGCTAAGTGCAGAAATCATTGAATATACTGTGTTTGTGACGTTGGCAGAAGAGGAAGACATTTATCAAGAAGCAAAAGAACAAGAATTCATCTCTTTTGATGAATTAAGGAACTTGGTGGTTGAGCGTGAAATTGATTTCAAACAGATTCAAAGCAGTACTTATTCTTTAGGATACAGTCGGGATTTCATTGGTTCAGAAGCATTAGTCTTAGAATTTGAAAGCGAACGAGATTTACAAAAATTCTATACTACGATAAAAAAATATTCTAACGTAGGAGCAAATATTACCAATTTATCTCACAGTAAAATTGACTATTATGAAAATTCACTGGATAAAAGGTTACTTACCACGGCAAATAAACGAGCAGAAAACATAGCCAAATTGATGGATAGAGAAGTTGGTGAGATATTTCAGATAAAAAGTGAATTAAATCAAGGTGAGGTTACTACAGAATGGAATTTGAATTTCACTTTGGGATGGGTCGCTTATCCTCCTGCGAGTAACTACGCTGCTCTTTTTTCTGAGCTACAAATGCCCAAGATTCTCTTAGCTAGAGGTTTTAAGGTAAAATATGAATTGAAGTGAAATTTATATGAATAGCCGAACATTAAAACTTCTAAGTGGACATTTTATCCTTTCCTTCATAGTATTTCTTTTCCTCGGCGCCATACTCCTCCTTAATGTAGAAAAAGGCGATCTTATCTTTTTTTTCAATAAACAGCACACACCTGTCGTTGATCTTTTTTTTAAATGGGGCACGAAGTTGGGGGAAGCACTTCCTTATACGATTGGCGTTTTAGCTTTGGTTTATTTGAGAAAATATGCTTATGCGATTGCTATTCCACTGCTCGGAGCGGCGGTGAGCTTAGTCAGTAATTTGAGCAAGTCTTTTTTTGCACAATACCGACCTTATACCATTTTCAAGCAAGAAGGCATCTTAGATCAAATTCATTTTGTGGAAGGCGTAGCTATCAGCAAAGCAGCGAGCAGTTTTCCTTCCGGACATACCATGTCGGCTTTTGCGATTTACTTTTTTTTGTCGCTTATTTTTCCACAAAAAAAATATCTAGGACTCCTTTTCTTCCTGCTCGCGCTCCTTGTAGGTTTATCTCGTATCTATTTGGTGCAACACTTTTTTCAAGACATTTATTTGGGAGCAATAATGGGCGTAGCTTTGGCTTTTCTATTTTATCTTTCCGCTTCTAAATTGGAGACCTTGCTTCAAAAACCTTCGGTACTTTGAGAAGTAGTTTTTTAAGTTCAAATTGTGCATCACGACCATGAAAATTTTCTATTCAGAAAGCAATAACGACTACGCCAGCTATACTTTTAATTACGCCATTTATTGTGTAAAAGAAAACAAGAGTGAAGTCCCAAAAATATACGAAAGCGGCTTTTTGCCCTACTCTAGCGATTTGAATTTAAAGCACGAAACGTATTACTTAGCCCGAAGTCTGCGCGTTCAATTAGAGCGTTTTTCAGATACCTCCGAGAACCGAAGAGTAGCGCGTAAAATGGCATCGCTCGACATGCAAGTAGAAGCAATGCCAAAAGCAGATTTCGACTTAAATCATCCTGATTTTTTCAATTTTTGCCTTTCCTATGCTCAAGCACGTTTCTCCAACAATGCCATGACCGCCGAACGATTGCAATATATTTTCAATCGCGACAGCGCAAATTATCTATTGCATTTCACTTCCAATCAAAAAACAGTCGGCTACGTACTGGCGATCGTCCACGACGATGTTTTTCATTATTGGTATGCTTTTTTTGATAGCCAACTACTCGATGAATATCCTATCGGGAAATGGATGATGTGGAGAAGCATTCATTGGGCAAAAGAACAAGGACTGAAATACGTCTATCTAGGCACGTGCTACGGAAAATCTGCGCTCTACAAAGCAAGAGATTTTAGAGGTTTGGCATTTTTTGATGGTATGCAATGGAACGAAGATATTAAGTTACTAAAAACACTTTGCAAAGAGGATGAAGTCGTGAAAACAATGGATCATTTTAAGTCGCTGGAGGATAGGAATGAAGTATTGAAGCAGATTCTACGATAACAGATATTCAAATCTTGCTCTTCAACAACAAATCTGCCGCCGCAAAAGGCGAAATTTCTTGCTCAAGTACTTTTTTCTGCAAGTCATCTAATTTTTTTTGAACCACCTTGTCCTGATAGAACCAATTTTTCAACGCATTTTCAATATGCTCCGACAGCCAATAAGTCGCTTGCTGCTTGCGCTGATGTTGCAAAAAATCATTTGCATTTGTATGCTCAAAATAGGCCTGTACGGCTTGCCAAATTTCTGCTAGACCTGTCTGTTTAAAAGCAGAACCGATGTGTACTTTCGGTGTCCAATTGCTCTCTTTTTTAGATAGTAAGTGAAGCGCGTTCTGATAAGCCTTTTTCGACTGCTGGGCAAGCGTGTGGCGTTCTGCTTCCGCTTTGTTGATAAATACCAAATCCGCCATTTCTACGATACCTCTTTTAATGCCTTGCAATTCATCACCCGCACCTGGCAGCAAAAGCAATAAAAAACAATCCACCATAGAATGCACCGCAATTTCCGATTGTCCTACTCCGACAGTTTCTATCAAAATGGTATCGTAGCCCGCCGCTTCACACAGCATAATGCTTTCTCGCGTTTTTCGAGCAACACCGCCCAGTGTCTCACCCGCAGGAGAAGGTCGAATGAAGGCATTTTCCGCTCTGGAAAGCTGTTCCATTCTAGTTTTATCGCCCAAAATACTTCCACCATTCATCTGACTGGAAGGATCAATCGCTAAGACAGCAACTTTGCGCTGCAACGAATCTATCAAATGAAGTCCACTTGCTTCTATAAAAGTACTTTTCCCAACGCCTGGCGCACCCGTTATTCCGATTCGTTGTGCTTGACCGCTATGCGGCAAACAGGCTTCTATGATTTTTTGCGCCACCGCCTGATGTTCCGCAATGTGACTTTCAACGAGTGTAATGGATTGTCCCAGTAGAACACGATTACCCGACAAAATGCCTTCCACATACTTTTCAGCAGGAAGTGCTTGATTCCTTCGCTTAAATTGAGCTAGATTTGGGTTGAGTGCAGAGGGCATTTGTTTTTATTTAAAGAGAAAGGATTCATTCTTAACAGTATCTACCTGTAAAGTACAACATTTTTGTCACGAAAAATAAATTATCTACTTTTGTAGAAGTGATCTTTGCAAAGGCAATGCTGTATTAGGAACAAACTTATACAGATGACCGTTGTTCATCACTAATACACTCTTTCCGAATAAATAAGGAACGTGAAATAATAAATTAGCCTGAGGCTGATTTATTATTGAACTCAGACTAAGATGGTAAAAAACTTTCTACACAGCTTTGGTCAATACGTTTTGATGCTGAGAGCGACTTTTAGTCGTCCAGAAAAACTGTCTATGTACTACAAAGAAACCATGCGCCAAATGAATGACATCGGTGTGGGTTCTTTGATTATTGTAGGTATTATTTCTGTATTTATCGGAGCGGTGACGGCGGTACAATTTGCCTATCAATTGTCCAGTTCCTTTGTACCAATGTGGTACATTGGTTATATCGTTCGGGACATTGCGATTATTGAAATGGCACCGACGATTAGCTGTTTGGTTTTGGCGGGAAAAGTAGGCTCTAATATGGCCGCCGAGATCGGTGGGATGCGACAAAAAGAACACATTGATGCGATGGAAATTATGGGTGTTAATACCGCAGCTTATCTTATTCTGCCTAAACTGATTGCTGCTATAATCGTCATTCCGATGCTAGTTGCACTTTCTTCGGTCATCATATCGGGCGGCGGTTATATCGCAAGTGTACCAACGGGCGTGCTGACAGACACGGAATACATCAAGGGTTTGCGCTCCTTTTTCGAGTCTTATTTTGTTTTTATGATGTTTGTGAAAGCGGTGGTTTTTGCCTTTATATTGGTGTCTGTTTCTTGCTTTCAAGGCTATTACGTGAAAGGTGGAAGCATCGAATTAGGAAAAGCCAGCACCAATGCTGTTGTTTACAGCAATATACTTATCCTACTAGCGGACTACTTGATTGCCGTATTGTTGACCAGTTAGAGTAATCTTTTAAGCATTCAATAATGATAAAAGCAAAAAATATATATAAATCCTTTGGAGCAGTAGAAGTTTTAAAAGACATCAATATCGTCTTTGAAGCAGGACAATGTAATCTGATTATTGGTTTAAGTGGTGCAGGAAAAACGGTTTTGCTGAAAATATTGGTGGGCTTGCTGACACCGACCGAGGGAGAAGTCTGGTACGATGACATTCGTTTTTCTCAATTGAATCGCAAACAACTTAAAGCCATTCGCAAAGAAGTGGGTATGCTCTTTCAAGGTTCGGCCTTGTTCGACTCTTTGACGGTGGAGGAAAATATTCGTTTTCCGTTAGATATGTTTACTGACATGACCGCCAAAGAAAAAAAGATGCGCGTAAATGAATGTTTGGAGCGGGTGAATTTGGAAGGTGCGAACGATAAATATCCTTCCGAAACCAGCGGAGGTATGCAAAAACGAACGGGTATTGCGCGAGCTATTGTACTAGAACCCAAGTATCTATTTTGCGATGAACCCAATTCGGGACTAGACCCACAGACCTCTATCATCATTGATGAATTGATACAAAGCATTACCTACGAGAATAGCATCACCACCATTATGAACACACACGACATGAACTCCGTGATGGAAATAGGTGACAATATCAATCTACTCAACCAAGGAAGAGTGGCTTGGCAAGGCAACAAAGCAGAAGTTTTAGAAAGTGATAATGAATACCTCCAGAATTTTATTTTTGCTTCTCCTTTTTTGCAGCGATTGAGGAAGAAGGCTTTGCAGAGCGTTTGAGTGCACTGTTAATAATTGAGGGATTGTACCAGCAAGAAAAAAAGTTGATGAAACCTTTTCATGTAAAGGTAACTCATGAAATATTATAAGCAGCAAAGACTATAAGTGAAGGATAAAATCGAGTCCTACCAAACTAGCTCAAACTAAAATAAGTAATGTTAAGAAGACCTAGACGCAATCGTCGTTCATCCGCTACCAGAGGACTTGTAGAAGAAACCCATTTGACCATTAATCATTTGGTTTATCCACTTTTCATAGTAGAAGGCGAAAACATCAAGGAGGAAGTAGCTTCCATGCCAGGTAATTATCGCTTTTCTGGGGATTGCTTGTTGAAAGAAATACAAGAATGTTTAGCGTTGGGACTGACGAATTTTATCCTTTTTCCAGCCCTTGAGGAAACCAAAAAAGACAAATTGGCGACCTATAGCTACGATCCAGATAATTTCTATTTACAGATCACTAGAAAGATAAAAGAACGCTTTCCTGAAACTTGTCTGATTAGTGATGTCGCAATGGATCCATACAGTTCCGATGGACATGATGGGGTAGTACGCAATGGACAAATCATCAATGATGAAACGCTGCCGATACTCGCCAAAATGGCAGTTGCTCAAGCAGAAGCTGGCTTTGATTTTATTGGCCCTTCGGATATGATGGATGGCAGGGTAGGAGAGATTCGAGTGGCACTGGATGAGGCAGGTTATTACAATACAGGCATCTTGTCTTACACCGCAAAATACGCGAGTGCGTTCTATGGGCCTTTTCGGGATGCGCTGGATTCTGCGCCCAAGGCAGGCGATAAGAAAACCTACCAAATGAATCCTGCAAACAAAAAAGAAGCCCTTTTGGAAGCAGCACTAGACACATTAGAGGGCGCAGACATGCTCATGGTGAAACCTGCTTTGCACTACATGGATATTATTCATCTGATGAAAGAAAAAAGTAATCTACCGATTGCTTGCTATCATGTTAGCGGGGAATGTGCAATGCTGATTGCGGCTTGTCAAAATGGCTGGTTGGAATACGAAAAAGCCATGCCTGAGACTTTATTGGGCTTACATAGAGCTGGAGCGGACGTAATTATCACCTATTTTGCCAAAGATTTCGCTCGACTGCAAAAATTTTAACATTTTAAAAATATAAGCTTTTCTGATCTCTTAAGACGTATAATATACTGTAAAACAATCGCTTAAATATATAGAACAAACTATTTGATTAGAAAAGGTTCTATTTTCACTCGCTCGAAGAACCTTTCTTGCCATTGCGCGTAATTAAGAGCCGAACATATATAAAAAACGTGCTAAGGCGATTTCGCGATAGTTCTTAGCCAACACAACAAATTTTTTCTTCTTATGAATTTCCCATGGACATTGGTAGTGACACTGTCATTACTCTTAGGCTCTTTTATGGCCTATAGTAATCCGTCACTCGACAAGAACACGAACAGCACTTTTGCTGCTTCTGATGATTTAATTCAACAACGTTTAAAAAATATTGACAGCCCAGTTGCTTATCGCTACGAGCCCGCTGTCACAGCACACGTTAAGAGTTATTTAATACAAGGCAAACACGCGACACAGCGTATCCTCGGCAGAACTGCCTTGTACTTTCCAGTATTTGAGCATTATTTGAATGCTAATCGTCTTCCAGAACAATTGAAGTATTTACCGATCGTAGAGTCTAGATTGCAGCCTTCTGCAAAATCTTATGTAGGTGCATTGGGTTTATGGCAGTTTACTGCTGCAACGGCAAGACAATATCACTTGACGATTAATGGTGATGTGGATGAAAGAAGAGATCCTATTCGTTCCACAGAAGCTGCCGTTAATTTTCTAGCACAACTCTATGGAAAATACAGAGATTGGGCATTGGTATTGGCGGCTTACAATTGTGGTCCAGCACGTGTCAACCAAGCGATTCGTACGGCAGGTGGTGTTAGAAATTACTGGAAAATTCGTCAGTACTTGCCGAAAGAAACCCAAGATTACGTTCCTCGCTTTATGGCAGTGACCTACATTATGAATCATTACCACGATCATTATCTAGTGCCTTCTTATCCTAGTTATCAACTACAATTGACGCGCACAGTTAAGATATTCAATGGTATGAATTTTCAAGACATTGCTCGTCTGAGTGGCGTTTCCACGGATGTGGTTGCTACTTTGAACCCAGCTTACTTCAGAGGCTACATTCCAGCTAACAGCAAAGGACACTATCTGATTTTGCCAGTAAAGGCAATGGATACTTACAAAAGTAGAAATGCAGCGCAAGTAGTAGCTGTCAATTTCAGAGGTTCAAAAAGAACGCACGTAGTAGAATCTGGTGATACGATCGAAAGTATTGCTAAAAAATTTAGGTGTAGCGTGAAAGACATTCAATACTGGAACAACATGAAACAGGATGCGCTATACTTCCGTCAGGAAGTCGTGATCTATACTGGTAGCCCAATGGCGGCTGGTACTAGAAGCTAGTATTGCTGTTGATTTGTTGAATCGTTTCGCTATTTATTCAGCTAGAGCTTTCAAGAAACAGTTGCTTATTTGTATGTTAAAAATTGGCTTCTCATTTCTAATAAAATATGCAATCGAATTCATCACTGTACGCTTTTTGGTCTATGTGCATAAAACAGGAATTTTTTGTGCGGAAAAATTTGAGAATATTCTCAGACAGAAATAAAAATTTCCCCAAAAAGTGTCTAAGAGTGAAGTAATTGAAATTTGAATGTGAGTTGCTAATGAAATCACATGAGGGAGTAGCTTATATTTTACCTACTCCCTAATTCTACTTTGGCACTTTATGGACAGAAAGGATGTTATTGTAAATGATTTTTGGAAAAAATCATTTACAATAACATCCTTTCTATCCGAAATGCCTCACTGAAAACAAAATAAAAAACGAAGTTTTTTATTTTGTTTTCAGTGCTTACATGTATGAATTTAAAGTGCCAAAGTAGAACTAAAGATGTTTAGTTTGAAATATATAGTGTAAAGGGAAACGCTGAAGTCTTTGGGCTTTGGCGTTTTTTATTTGCTCAAAATTAAGGGAGAAGACAGATTTGCAAAGATTTTCGAAGTTTTTTATTCTATTGAACGATAATTTTTCGTAATGTATAAAATATAGATTACGAGTATCTTGTCTATACGTGACTTAGTTTCAGATATTGCTGGCATCGAACCAATTCAAATTGAACACACCTGTAGTCAGCGACTTACACATTAAAGAAAATTATTGCTCAGTAGGATAGAAGTTTTTAAGACTTCAGAGATTCAGTATTTATACTCTCATTTTGAGGGCTATTTATTTTAAGGGAATTTGTAGAAAATAAGCTACCCAAATTTTGCGAAGCTATTTTTTCTTTAGTCAAGGCGAAAAACGTAGGCATCCGCCTTAGGCGGACGGCGAGGCTTTTCAACGCAGAATAAAGGATGAATTCTGAGAAGAATTTACCGCAAAGCGGACGGGTAGCAGCAAGTAAAATGGGTAGGTTATATTTTATAAGTTCCCTAAAATGAGTGAGGAACATTCTTTACTCGCCACGCCCCAAAAAAATCATAGTTGTAATTTTATAAAATTGAGCGTGAATCTCTAGTTTTGCCATTGCTTTTTTCTCCAGTGACAGTAGAACCAAAACGCTTCCTGCTTGAAAGTTTGCTATTTAGACAACGTACGTGAGTGGCCAAGTCAAATTATAAAAATGAAAGTTGTTTTTTTTCATAGAAAACCAGAAAAGTATGGCTCTTTTAGTTTAGAATATATCTTCAAGGATGTACGAGCTAGATTGAAAGACAAAATAGAAGCGATTATTGCGGAATCTAAGTACACTAGTCGCGGACTTTATCCTAGAGTCTATAATGCCTTGGAAGCTGCTTTTCGGCAAGGAGGCGATGTAAATCACATCACAGGCGACACGCATTATGTAGCTATTTTTTTGAAAAAGCGTAAGACCATACTCACAGTGTTAGACTGTGGGTTCATGCACCAAGATCGGAGTAATATATCAAAGAAAGTGTATCAGTGGTTTTGGCTGAAATTGCCAGTCGCGCGTTCTCGCTATGTGACGGCTATTTCCAAAGCGACAAAAGATGATGTCGTTCGATTTACCAATTGCGACCCAGGAAAAGTAAAGATCGTACCCGTTGCCATTTCGCCGCTCTATCAAGCCAAACCCAAACCATTCAATCAAAAAAAACCAAGGCTGCTACACATTGGCACCAATCCAAATAAAAACCTAGTACGTCTAATCGAAGCCATTGAAGGAATTTCTTGTCATTTGACTATAGTTGGTAAACTTTCACAGGAATATCTGGATAAATTAAGGCAGCACCAAATTGAGTATAGCAATGTATTCAATATTACTGATGAGGAAATGGTGCAACAATACGAGCAATGCGATATTTTGACTTTTATTTCCACTTATGAAGGTTTTGGAATGCCCATCGTAGAAGCAAACGCAGTGGAAAGACCCGTTATCACTGGCAATCTTACTTCTATGCCCGACGTTGCGGGTGGAGCGGCTTGTCTGGTCGATCCTTTTGATGTCAAAGCCATTCGTACTGGCTTAGAACGGATCATTGAAGACAAAGAATATAGAGAAGAATTGATCCTCGCTGGTCGGAAAAACAAAAAACGTTTCGACCCTGATGTGATTGCAGGGCAATATTATGATTTATATTGCAAGCTTTGAAGAGGTGTTGTTAAGCACTTGTCTGTAAGGCTAGACGTTTTGTGGAGTCACACAAAAGACTTGCTGAAATGCTTTGTAAGAACTTCGACACACCTTATCAATCTTCTATATCACTTGCCCAAAACTTACACCAACATCATCTCCTCTTCCTCTATCTTCTTTAAAAACAAATCCAAGGACTGTCTTTTGTCTTCCGTGAAATCATAACTGATGAATTCCTTAAAATAGCGTTCCAAGTCAAAGTGAGGCGATTGATTGGGCATTAGATACATTAATTCTGGAATGGAATCCAAGCCTACTTTCATGGCGTGATTGAAGCGATGAACGAAAGCTTCGGGTAGTGGCTGAATGCTTACCCAGGCAGCAAAAACAAAAGGCAAACCCGTGAATGTTTGCCAAATTTCGCCCAGATCATAGACATACTCGTGCCGATCTTCTAGCCCAATCGTGCGATCTCCAATGACTAAGCCGCCCACTGCGCCACCAATGCCTTCGATATAGCCTGCTCTTGCCGAAATTAGTTGTGGATACAATTGCCAATATTCTCTCAACAATATTTTGGTCAAGGCAACCGAAGTACGCGAATGATAGTCGAGGTACAAGTGCGTCAATTCTTCTATCGGACGGTCGCTATAAATACAAACCGTTTTTACCGCTCCAGTTGTACCAATACAGTAATCAGAAAAAACCCGTGCGTTGGGTATTTCGGGCAAGATAGCAACGGGAACTAAACCGAAATCCACTGCTCTTGATCTTAGTTTCTGCGCGCCTTCTGATGGAATATTCAATTGTAAATCAATCTGCTTTCCCAAACCTGTTTTTAGTAAGCCGTATAGAAAAGGCTTAGTATTCAGATAGGAGACCGCAGTGGCCCTATATTTGTTATTGTTCATTTATAGTGTTTTTATGATAGTGGGGCGGTTTTCGAGATGTCGGGTATCATTGGCACGTACCAACTCAAAAAGTTTATCCACTTTTTTCACTTCGTACAGACCCGTATTGGAGTGTCCAAAATTTTCCATTTCAGCGAGTGGTCGATCAAGTAGAACACACATTAAACAGCGAATCAAACGACCATGCGCGCAAACCAAAATTTGCTTTTCTTTCCGATGCAATAGATTATTTTTGAAGATCAAGCAGCGCGCAGCTAATTCATTAATACTTTCTCCACCTTCCAAAGCTGCATCAAAATTACCTTTTGCCCACTCATCAATTACCAGTCTATATTTTTGCTTCATCTCCTCAGTCCGCTCTTTGCCTTCGTGGACACCCCAAGACATTTCATTGATTTCAGGGAATTGTTCCCACGCCAATCCTTTGTCAATAAAGGGCGCGACCGTTTCGTGGGTTCTTTTTAGCGCAGAAGTCAAAACGACTTCAAAGGATTCCTCTTGATAATATTCAAAAAAGGCTTGTGCTTGTGCTTTTCCTTTTTCATTCAGGGAAGTATCTACGCCGCTGCCTTGCACGATGCCTAAGCGATTGTATTCGGTTTCTCCATGGCGAAAAATATATATGTTCATATATTAGGTTTTTAGCACAACAGTTGGACAGCGAGTATCTTTCATTTAGTCTGCAACTAATCATGATTGATAATTACTTCGACTGCCTTTTGATTTCTCTAGTCTAAGGTTTTTCTCAATTAACAACGGGTAAAGCCATAAACCCTTTGAACTGCTTATCCGATTCAAAAACGTGATCTGTGTAGTTGTTCACCACATTATATAAGGTGTCTCTTTCAATCGGTTCGCGTCCTACTCGTCGAATCAGGTTCACCAATTGTTCCGTACTCAAGGCTGGATTTTGCTCTTCTGAACCCGCCATAGAGTAAATTTTAGTGGTATCGTCAATGGTACCATCAATATCGTTGACGCCAAAAGCTAAAGAAAGCTGTGCCGTTGTTCTTCCGATCATTGGCCAGTAGGCTTTCACATGCTCAAAATTGTCCAAGTAAATGCGTCCAATAGCGTAATTGCGCAAATCCTCAATAGTCGTAGATTCTGGCACGTCGGCCATTTGATTACCTTTGTTCCTGAACTTCAATGGAATGAAGGTCTGAAAACCGCCTGTTTTGTCTTGCAAATGGCGTAGTTTTTCCATATGATCCACACGATGCTCAAAGCCTTCGATGTGTCCATAGAGCATTGTAGCATTAGAGCGGCAACCAAGTTCATGCCAAATTTCGTGGATACGCAACCACTGTTCACCAGAGCACTTTCCACCTGCTATCTGATTTCTAATTTCGGGATGAAAAATTTCTGCACCACCGCCTGGCATAGATTCCAAGCCTGCTTCTTTCATCAGTTTCATGCCTTCTTCGTAGCTAATTCTTGCCTTCTTGAAAATGTAGTGATACTCTACTGGCGTCAAGGCTTTGATGTGTAAATCGGGGCGATGTGCTTTGATACGCCGAAACAATTCTGCGTAAAAAGGCACGCCATACTGTGGCAATACCCCTCCGACAATGTGAACCTCCGTCACTGGATCATTGTCGTATTTTTTTACAATGTCCATGATGTCTTCCATGGAGTATTCCCAACCTTGATCGCGTCGTTTAATTAGGCGAGAATAGGAGCAGAAAGTACAGGTGTAGATGCAGACATTCGTAGGTTCGATGTGAAAATTTCGATTGAAATAAGTGCGATTGCCGTGTTTTTTTTCCCTGATGAAATTTGCCAGTGCGCCCAGATAGGACAAGTCTCCCTTTTCGTACAATAAAATACCTTCTTCCTGCGTGATGCGATCTCCTGCGTTCACCTTCTCTGCAATCACGCGCAAAGGCTTTGCCAATTGTCTGTCTCTAAGTACAGTTGATAAGGATGCTGCTGTCATATAAATTTTTTTTGACCCATTTTGGAGTGAGGATTTTTTACAGTTTCATTAATAATTCAACACAAAACTAGAACAAAGTTTCCGAACTTTCAGTTTTTATTGAAAGTAAATATTTTGGATTATTTTTGATGTAAATTAGCATAACTAATAGCTTTTCCATTGAATTTTGATTGGTTCTTTAAGTGTATGTTTCTTTTTTGCTTACAAGCTGCAAAATCTATCAGATACACTCCATTTGGGATAAATAAGTATATTGCTTATGCACAATTTTATCCCGTTTGTAGTATAAATGCCTTCCAAAGTCATAAAAGGAGATAGTTTTTCGAGGCTTTATGTATGTGTGGCAACTCGCATATTGGATATTTTCTGATTATAACGGAATGCGGTGATTAGTAAATGCTGCAATAGCGTCTCATTAAGTGTTGAAATTCCATATACTTCGCTGCTGACGCAGCGAAGGGAACTTCAGGAGGGAGAGAGGAATCGGCGGTAAAACGGCCGATTCCTCTCTCCCTCCAAAAGGATTTTCGCGCCGAAGGCGCGGAAAACCACTGAGTTTACTGATTTTTGGAGACTTTTTTCTTTCACCGCAAAATGTTACAATCAGGATATTTTCAATGGATGGATGTGAAGCCTTTTGAAGTTTGAGTACCTATGAAATTCTATTTTCACCAACATCTCAGACTTCAAAAGCCTTTTACCTTTTTTTGCCAATGTCTGTAAAGGAGGGCAGAGAAAGGAGAAAGTGATAGCACTGATGAAATATCTTTTAAGCTATGTATGATAGTTTGACATTCAAAAACTTGTACTTTTACTTAACTAGTGGACATTCGGCTACCTAGTGTTCAGAAATGTCATTTTTGCATTCAAAGCCTAAAGATATACCTGATATTTTAGTAGAAAAAATGATATTTCTTATGCTTCAATATTGGACTGTCCACTGATAAGGTACTTTTATTGTTTTATTTTATAATATTTTGATTATCAATCATTTGTAAATTTATTCATAGGCTATTGTTAATGCCTACGAGTAAAAATGGTATGTCCATTCGTATGACGCTAACTTCTTCGCAGCACAGTGTATTCAATCCAAGGTCAACAGTAAATTAGCAGCATAACTATTTGGCGCATCTTCTGTGCTGAGATCATACTGCTCTGGGTACAATAAATCCAATCGTCTTCTCACATTCACCAGTCCGATGCCGCCACTTTTACCCCTTGTTGGCGTATTCACTCGATTGGCTTTACTGTTCTCGATATTAAAATTGATTTCCTTTTCATCTACATTGAGCGTGATGTGAACGTAGCCTTTGGTAATATGATGATTCAATCCATGCTTAAAACTATTTTCTAAGAAAGGAATGAACATCAGAGGCGCAATTTGCTGATCGCTTACTCGCCCATTTACCTCAAAATGGATGCTTACATTTTTGCCTTGCCGCAAGGACTCTAAATCCAAATAATTTCTGATGTAGTTGATCTCTTTTTGCAATGGCACGCGTTTTTCATTGCATTCGTAGAGCATGTAGCGCATCATTTCCGAAAGCTTGATGACAATTTCGGGTGCTTTGTCGTCTTTCTTCAAAGTCAGTGCGTAAAGGTTGTTGAGCGTATTGAATAAAAAATGGGGGTTGATTTGAGATTTTAAAAAGCGCAACTCTGACTGCATCGTGCGGGTTTGCAATTCTTGGCGCTCTCGAATATGTCGCGCCCAGTCTATCACGATCTTGACAATTGTGGAAAAACTCACTGCTAGAAAAAATAAAATAAACTGTAGAGGAACTGTATCTAGCAATTCTCTCTGTGCACTCGCGTTATCGCTCACTTCATAAAAAGTGTAGAGGGCTGCTTCCCGAATAGGCGTAATGAGTAGGCAACTAGCAATCATCAATAAGCTATAGGATAGAAATTTATTCTTGCTTAGGTATTCTGGAATCAGATAGTAAACATTGAAATAGACAATTGCTGCGTAGAAACAAATACTGATGAAGTTATTAAAAAAAGCAAAAAAGAAGCCACTATCGAAACCCTGAAGAAAAATGAACGCAAATAAAAAAAACGCCCAAAGCAGCATGTGCTGAAATATGGGATTGGAAAGAAAAGTCGGTCGAAGTGTAGTACTTAATTTCATGCGTCTATTTATCCAATGATAAAAGTAACGGATACTTTTTGAATTAAAAAGCCAAAATATACAGTCTGATGGAGGCGTACGATCAAGTAAGTAGATTGATAGATAAATATTGTGATTAGTTCTAGTACACTGTAAACTAAGTTTCTTTATATTTTAAATAGGGGAGTTTGAGGGAGAAAGAAGGGTTTTAGAAAAATCCTTTTTTCTCCCTCACCCTTTTTCACCGCTGTCTTCGACGGCGGCAGATAGGTTTTGAGAAGCGAGAAATTCCTTAGAATTTCTCGCTTCTCAAAA
>JBCCRX010000109.1:0-16388 GCA_039201015.1 Bacteroidota bacterium
ATTTTGAGCGAGTTATTTTTTCTTGTAAAAGTGCTTCAAAATCGTTGCATCCGCCTCAGGCGGACGGAACTATTTTTAAGTATTTTTAGAAGGAAAAAGAGCCGTTCAAAAATGTCGATTATTTAAGCACACCTACTTAATCAAAGCATAAGAAGCATGGCAAAAAATAAGGAGATCGGAGAAAGGGGAGAGCAAATAGCCGTTGATTTTTTGGAAGCCAAAGATTACAAAATTTTGGAGCGCAACTGGCGGTTCAGTCGTGCAGAAGTAGATATCATTGCCATGGATGGAGAGGTGCTGGTATTTTTAGAAGTAAAAACGAGAAGCTATACCTTTTTTGGTGAACCAGCAGCTTTTGTTACAGAAAAAAAAGAAGCCCTTATGATTGACGCCGCCCATGTATATATGGAAAAAATCGGTCATGAATGGGAAATTCGTTTCGATATCATCGGCATTGTATTGCCTAAACAAGGAGAAACAGACATTCGCCATTTTGAGGATGCGTTTTTTCCTACTTGGTAGCAGATTGAGGAGCTACCAATTTGCTGAACCAATAAGCTGATTCTTTTTCTTCAAACGTATGTCAATAGATCAGATGTTTGCAAATGAGGTGTAGTATTGAATTGATGTAAGGAAAAACGGTTTTCGTTGAACAGAAAATTGGTTATGGCACTATTGCGAATGATGCCGTTGAGTTCCATGGTTTTTTCGTCGCTTAGTTGTAGTGCTTTGCCTACGCTTACCGATGTAGGTCCGCCCGAAGTAATGATGGCAATATGTTCTTTTCTTTTGCTAGCATCCACCACAGACTGAATGCCTTTTTCTACCCCTCGCCGAAAGACGGAAAAAGGGGCAATGCCGATCGGACTAGCATCTATTGCGCCTTTGGCCCAGGCAACAGACACTAAATCAAATAAAGCTAAATACTGTTTTTTCGGGAAATTCAAATCTGCTTCGGGTAATAAAGAGCGGTAGTAATCTAGTTGTTCAGAAGTTTCATCTGATAGCACTCTTTCTAGTATCCATCTAGCTACTTTTGGACTTTGATGTTCGTTGAAAGCGGCGAGTTCTTTGCTTTCGTAAGACCAAGATTGGCGGTCGTATGCATTTTGGATGTAGCTCGCAGTTTGGCGATGTCTCTTTAAAGTACCCCAATAGATTTTATCGAAATGGATGTCTTGCTCCACCAGATATGCGGCCAATTTTTTTGCTTGTAGATGCCCCAAATCAGAAAGCTGGTCGTAATCTGCTTTCATCAAAGAAGCTTGTGCGTGCCGAATGATACTAAGTTGACTCATGATAGTCAGTAAAGTTTTAGAGCTTGTTTGGATTTTGATCTTTGAGTCGAAAACGAGCAAAAGCTTAAATTTCAAAAGTATAGCACCTACATTTTGCAGCGAAAATAAAGTGCTTTTTTGAGATAATTTTTACGCAAAACAAATTTTATATTATTTTTTATAACTTGCACCCAAATTTTATTAATTAAATTTATTTTGAACCCAAATAAATTTTGAATGTTCTCTTTTTGATACTATAGAAAACTTACAACAACGACTCATACATGCTTAAGTTTGTGCAACAAAAACTACGTCAAAAAACGCAAACTCGTGCGAAGAAGGCAAAACGACCTTCTCTTTTCTGGTTTCTGACAGAAGCTGGTCGAGCTACTGCCGAATTGGGCATCTCCTATCCTTATCGAAAGTTATTCACAGACCATACACAGGGTGACGGACATCCAGTATTGGTCATTCCTGGCTTCATGTCCACCGATGTTTCCACGGTTCATCTGCGGCGCTACATCAGCAATATGGGTTATCGCGCGCTGCCCTGGGAACTGGGGCGAAACTATGGCAAAACGGAGTTTATCGAACAATTGTCTATTCAAATCGAACAAATTCACGCGCAATATAGCGAAAAAGTGAGTTTGATTGGTTGGAGTTTAGGTGGTATATTCGCTCGCCAACTTGGAAAACGACACCCTGATAAAGTGCGGCAAATTATCACATTGGGTTCGCCCTTCAAAGGAGTCGGGGAGGGCAATAATGTTGCTTGGATTTATAATTTATTGAAAGGAACGAATCAAGTGGCACCCGCCAGTGAAGATTTGTTGGAAGAAATTCCTGCATCTGCACCCGTTCCGACCACTGCCATTTATACCAAACAAGACGGCATCGTTCCCTGGCGACTTTGCATGGAAGAAGAGAGCTATCTGCACCAAAATATAGAAGTACGCGGTAGTCATTTTGGCTTAGGGCACAATCTTTCTGTAATGCGCATTGTCGCAGATCGTTTGCAATATAGAGAAGAAAACTGGGTCGCCTTCCGTACGGATAATGTGCTGGAAGACTGGTTTTTATATCCTTCTGTGGGCTAATATCAAAATTACCAATCCTAAATTAGGGCTGTACGGAGTCTCGTTTTTATTAACATTTTACTCGAAAATAGCCAATACAGGCTCATCGGAGAATTTTGTGGAGAGAGAAACTCATGTAATTTTCTTTCTCCAAAAGCCCCTTTCTAGTGGGAAATGAGGAAAGTACTTTTTTCATTTCCCACAAAAATAACTGGAGACCCAAAATAAATATCAATCAGGTAAGGAAAATCTATATTTCGCTTTTTGCGCAGCTTGTGCTCAAATTATCTTCTTTTTCTCCTCTCCTTATTTTCCTTTTCTTATTTTCGCAACTTTTTAGAATTGTAGTAAAGAACTGGTTCGAGTTGGTATTTTACAACAAAAAACAGAGCTAAACAAGGTAGAACATGACAGTTGATGTAGTTTTGGGCTTGCAGTGGGGAGATGAAGGCAAGGGAAAAATTGTAGATTATTTAGCCCCAAATTATGATATAGTTGCCCGCTTTCAGGGTGGCCCAAATGCTGGACATACTCTCAAATTTGACGGAAAAAAATATGTCTTGCATACCGTCCCGTCGGGTATTTTTAGGGACACGCTTATCAATTTAATTGGCAATGGTGTAGTCATTGACCCGATTACGCTGCTAAAAGAAATTGCACTACTAGATAGCGTTGCGATTGACTATCAGGATCGACTGCTGATTTCCAAAAAAGCACACCTTATTCTTCCAACGCATCGCTATTTAGACATGGCATCTGAGGCGGCAAAAGGGGAAGAAAAAATTGGTTCTACGCTTCGAGGAATTGGTCCGACCTACATGGACAAAACGGGGCGAAATGCGCTCCGTGTTGGTGATATTTTGCAATCGGACTTTAAGGGACGCTACGAGAAACTGCGCGATAAGCACCTGAAAATGGGTAGTATTTATCCCGAAGTCACTTTTGAACTGGAAAAAGAAGAAAAACAATGGTTTGCAGCCATAACAGAGTTGAAAAAGCTGAAATTTGTAGAAGGTGAATATTTCATCAATGAAGCCTTGCGCCAGGGCAAAAAAGTGCTAGCAGAAGGTGCGCAAGGCTCTATGCTAGACATCGACTTTGGGACTTATCCCTTTGTCACTTCTTCCAATACGATCACTTCGGGAGCTTGCATTGGTTTGGGGATTGCGCCGAGCAAAATTGGAGAAGTGATTGGTGTCACCAAAGCTTATTGCACCAGAGTTGGCAGTGGTCCTTTCCCTACCGAATTGGAAGATGAAATGGGAGAACTGCTCCGCAAAGAAGGCAGTGAATTTGGTGCGACAACAGGACGTCCTAGACGCTGTGGTTGGTTGGATTTACCGCAGTTAAAATATACTTCGATGCTCAATGGCGTTACGCAGTTGGCGATTACGAAAATGGATGTGTTGGATCGTTTTTCAGAAATAAAAGTAGCCACCCAATATCGTTATCAAAATAAGATCAGTCAGAATCTGCCCTACGATATTTGTAGCTATGACATTAAGCCGCTCTATATGGCAATTGGAGGCTGGCAGCAATCTTTGGATTTCATTAGCCAATATGCCGATTTGCCCGAAGCCGTTCAACTCTACGTGAAAACCATAGAAGACTATCTGCAAACGCCAGCAAGCATGCTTTCTACTGGCCCAGAGCGGCGTAAGTTGTTGTTGCAGGCGTAAAGTTGAATGAAGCATCACCATGTACTGCAAACGCGATAAATCCGTACAAATGAATATACTTGTTGATCTGTTTAAATTGTTTATTTGTTTAACTGCAATACATTGATATCTAATGGATTAAACGAATAAACGATTCAACGAATAAACAAAAACATTGTACTTTTTTATCCCGAATGGAGTATAATTACCACATCAAAGAATGAATGAAACAGTAATACAAGTAGAGCATTTGTCCAAAATGTATCGACTAGGAGAAGTAGGAACAGGAACGCTCTCGCACGACTTGAACCGTTGGTGGCATAAAGTGCGCGGAAAGGAAGATCCTTATCTGAAAATTGGGCAAGAGAACAAGCGAGATTCGACTGGTGGCAGCAAAGGCTACGTTTGGGCTTTGCGCGACCTGAATTTTGAAGTGAAAGCAGGGGAAGTGCTTGGCATTATTGGCAAAAATGGTGCTGGGAAAAGCACGCTTTTGAAGGTACTATCCAAAGTGACTGGACCGACCGAGGGATTGATAAAAACCAAAGGGAGAGTGGCTTCTCTACTAGAAGTCGGGACGGGTTTTCATCCAGAATTGACGGGGAGAGAAAATATTTTCTTGAACGGTACCATACTTGGGATGACCAGAGCAGAAGTGCGACGAAAACTAGACGAAATTGTAGCCTTTGCGGGTGTGGCGAAGTATCTGGATACGCCCGTGAAACGCTATTCTTCGGGCATGAAAGTGCGTTTGGGCTTTGCGGTGGCAGCGCACTTAGAACCAGAGATTTTGATCGTCGATGAAGTCTTGGCAGTAGGCGATGCCGAATTTCAGAAAAAGGCCGTCGGGAAGATGCAAGAAGTGAGTCAAGGCGACGGCAGGACGGTACTTTTTGTGAGCCATAATATGGAGTCTGTCAAACGCCTTTGCAATCGTGGAATCATCATGGAATATGGGAAAATTACGCATTATGATGATGACATGCGCAATTTGGTGAACACCTATTTGGGCTTCAATCAAGATACCAAAGTCAGTTGGGAAAACGACGGCAGACAGTACTTGAACACCCATTTTCATCCGCTTCGCATGTGGCTGAGCGATGCTGCTAGCAAAGAATTGGGGGAACACATTAGTCAATCAGAAGATATCTTTGTCAATCTTAGTTTTCAAGCAGCAACCTTGGATAGTCGTCTATTGATTGGCTGCCGATTATTTACGGTCAATGGTGATCCGCTTTTCACCACTTTCGCGACGGATACACATCCCGATCAATGGCCCAAAATTGAGAAAGGCATCAATAATCTGCGTTTCAAACTGCCCAAAAAGCTACTAAATAAAGGTAAATATAAACTTGCGGTAGCTGCTCGTATGCACGAGAAAGAGTGGATCATTTTGCCCAGTCGTTCGGATGTGGCGGTCTTTTTTGAGATTAGTGATTTGGATAATGAAAGTCCTTATTATCTAAAGACCAGACCTAATTTGTTGGCGCCTGTTTTGGAATGGAAGCGCGTCTAGATAAAAAATAAAGCACCTCAAACTAAGGTAGTCCGTTAGCTGTTGCGTTTAATAAATTGTATAGCAAAAAAGAATAATTATGCGAATCAATGATATTAAAATCGACATTATTACAATGATAAACAGTCTAACTGATATTGGAAAGCTAGAGCGAATTCGCAAGAAAGTACAGTCTTCTGTATCTCTTAGTAAGGAAATTCAGACTGATCCTTGGAAAGGTGCTTCCACTGAAATAAGACAAGGACTTACTTTTGAAGATTTAATGAAAGAGCAGCAGTATCAACCTATTTCTTTTGAAGAATTTCAGTCTATGGTTAGTGAGGGAGAATGGACAACTTCTTTAGAGGAGCTACTCACATATTCCAATTAATTAAATCAACTGAAGCACATGAATTTGCTTTTAGATACTAATCTGATTGTCATATATAGTAGGGATAATAACATTGCGAGAAAAATGGAAAAAGACTACAAGCTATTTGACGCTGATAATAATTTAGCTGTGTCAATAGTGACAATAGGAGAATTAAAATCAATCATACATCGGTCGAACATCGGCGAAAAAATAGAAAAGCTATATCAGCAGCACTCAATCGTATGGTAAAGATTAATATTGACCAAGAAGAAATTTTAGAAAGATACAGCGAAATAGATGCTTTTAGTCAGGGGCAGCATAAGACTAGAAAGTCTTCCTTTTCATCAAGAAATATGGGAAAAAATGATCTATGGATAGCTGCCACTGCGCTTAATTTGAAATTAGTAACTACAGACCGCGATTTTGAACATTTGAACGGCGAATTCATACAGCTTGAATTTATCGACTTCGAAAGCTATAGAAAATGAACCCTCTTATTTCTGTCCTCACGCCCGCCTACAACAGAGAAAAATACATTGGCGAAGCTATAGAAAGTGTGCAGCAACAAACAATGGACGAGTGGGAAATGATCGTGATAGATGACGGCTCGACAGATCAGACAGTAGAAATTGTCAAAGCCTATCAAGCAAAAGATAAACGCATTATTTTGCTGCAAAATACAGAAAATCAAGGCATTTCGGCAACTAGAAATCATGGCTTAGCGCATGTAAAAGGAAAATACATTGCGATGCTAGACTCGGATGATCTTTGTCTGCCGCAGCGTTTTGAGCAGCAGTTTTCCTTTTTGGAAGCGCATCCAGAAATCGCAGTTTTGGGAGCTTGGTCGGAATTGATTGGTATAAAAGATCATCAATTTACACCAGAAGAAAAGGATACCCAATTGAGATTGCGCAGTCTCTATCGCTGTCCCATGGTGCATTCTAGTACGATGATTAGGACTTCGATCCTTCAAGCCGCCAATTTGCGCTACAATAAAGACTATCCTGCTTCCAATGATTACGATTTTTGGGTGAGACTCTTGCCCTACGGACAATTTCACAACCTACAAACCTGCCTCGTCAAATATCGAAGACACGACCAAAATATTTCTGTCACCAATAAAAAAGATCAAAAAAAATACCGTGCAGCGGCTAGTCGTCTAGCATTCAAAAATGTGCTAGATTGGGAAATAAGTGCGGAAAAGCACGAGCGTTTATTTGATGTTTTGACAAGTGCAGTACTTCATGCGAACGAACTATCGTCAGTGGAACAGAGCATGGTAGAAATGCTAGAACGGACTGCCTCTAGACCCGGTTTGGATTTGAATTACTTGAAAAAAGCAGTTTTCAAAAAACTCATGGATGCTTTTCAAAATAGCAATATCTCACACAAAAAACGCCTCGAATTTGTCCGTAAACATCAGGTTTGGAAATATTTGCCTTTAAAAACGTATGCCAGCGTCTATGGAAAGCTATTGTTAAAAGGCGCAATGAATAAGGGCTAGTAGTAAGTCTAACCTTTTCGGTGTCTGAGTTGACGGCATTTCGTATCTAGCCAATTACCAATAGCTAATTAGGCGTGTACGAAGTCTTGAAATTTTTAACATTTAGTTCAAAGCAATGCTGAATAGAGCTTAAAAATCGTTCAACAAGTATATTCAAGTTTTTTTCTTCGGACGGAAACACAAATTTTGCCTGATTCTTTGAAGAAAAATCAGGTAAAATTTGTGTTTCCGTCCACAGAGATTTATTAGGCATACTTATTGAGCGATTTCAGGAGCTTTATTCAGCTTTAATTTTTTTTACTAAAAACTTCGTACAAGACTAATAGCTGATAGCCAAATACTTAACTACTCCTTCTTCACAATTCTTCCACCTTTCAATTCTTCTTGTAGTTGTTGCAAAGCTTCCCATTTTCCAGTGGCGGCGAGTTCTGCTTGTGCGCCCCAAGTGGTCGGGTCGTGGATGCGATAGCGAGGGCTTTCTGCGAGTAAAATCTCACGAATTTCCGCAGCAGAAACTTCAAATAATTTAGACCAAGTATCGATGCTAGCTGCTTGCAGCAATTGCGCTATTTTAGGACCAATGCCTTCCACGATTTTCAGGTCATCGTATTTGTATTTTTTGCCATTGTAAGTAATGATCAGATGTTCCGTACTTTCTGGATGTCCTTCTTTTGTGGAAGTAGCGGTCAGCAAAGGAGCAGGAAAAAGCGTATCAGCATTTTGTGTTTCTTTGCTGTTTTTTGGGTCTTTCTTTCTCGTTTTGGACTTCTTCTTTTCTATGCAAGGAGCTAGTAATTGAAGGGATTGTTTGTAGGCTTTCTTCGCTTTTTTCTTCGCTTTCCTTGCCTTTTCATAGTTTTTATATACACCTTTCAATTCTTTTTTCAATAGCTTTTCTATGGCAATATCTAATTCTGCATCAAGCTCTTTTGTTGCTTTATGCTTTGCTTTTTTGGCTTTTTTATACTTTTTTTCTAGCTGCTTGGACTGCTTTTTCAGCTTATTGCAGTTTGCTTTTTTCGTTTGCTTTGCCATTGCTTGTTGATGTTGATTATTTCTTGAAAAGTTGTTGGATTAAGCGTTCTATAAGGAGCTAATATACAAAAAAGTAGATATGTTTTTTAGATAATTATTTACATACTTATTGTCGTGGATTCAAAACTTCATAAGGTAGCACGTGTTCCTCCATAATTGCTCCAAATTCGTTGATAAGCCTAAAAGTAGCTTTTGGACTTCTTGCTGTCATGTCGAAAGTGATTTCACCGAACGCCTTCAAGCCTTTGCCATGATAGCCGAATAGCTGGTGTGTGGTGTCCTTCGCCATTGCGGGCGGCCCAGGTACACCACCTAAGGACGCAGCTTCAAATTCGTAGAACGCAAAGCCTGATTTTCTGGGTATTTTGAATCCCCTTGCGCCGTGTCGATCGCCGCTAATTAGTAAAGTACCTGATATTTCTTCGCTTTCTATAAACTCGAAGATTTCTGCTCTCCCCAATGTATCCCAAGTACCCCAAGAATCTTTCCCATTCGTCACATAATCACTCCACATCGTTCCGCTAGAAATGACTTTGAAAGTAGCCGTAGAATTTTTCAAGACATTTTTCAACCAATTCATCTGTTCCCTACCCAAATAAGCATCCAATTGCCCGCGCTCCTCCACCTTGCGATAAGACCTAGTGTCCAATACGATCAATTCTGCTTGACCAATTCGAGTATTGAAGTAAGTTCCCGCCGCTTCGCTTGTTGGATTGTTCCAGTTTTGACGCCATATTGTACGAAGTTGCGCTCTATCTTTTTCCGTGAATCCTGCTGGCAGTCCCGCAAGATCATTGTTGAGATAATCGTGGTCATCCCAACTCGCATAGATCGCTATATTCGCAGCGAGTTTTTGCCAAGCTTTGGATCTATCTCGTAGCAAATAATCGGAGCGGTGCAAACCAAAATGATTTTCTCTGTCATCTACCGCAATATCGCCCAAGAGCAAGAAGGCGTGTGGCTTTCTTTTCAATATGGTGTTCATCAGATTTGAATTGTACAGTCCTATTTTGTGAGAACACGACCCAAAGATGATTCGGACTTGGCTATTGCTGTCATCATCTGGTGGCGTTGAAAAAGCACCTTTAGCAAGCATATTTGCCTTGTACAGAATGCGATAATTGTATTGAGTATTAGGAGATAAATCACTTACGACAACTCTTTGCGATTTACCCGCAATCTTTGGCTTTAGAATATAAGTTTCTGTTTTGTGGCTCGTTGTTTCCGCTACTTCAATGGTCAAAGAATCTTTCATGGCTGTACGAACCCAAATGCAAATACTATTGGATTTCAAATCTCCTAAGATTGGACCTGCTATCAAGTTGATTCCGTGCTTCGAAGCAGTTTCTACAAGGGATGGATTTGTAAAATCAGTCTCCTTTACCTCAAAAATCTTTCTACTGTCCAAATAGAATTGCTTCACATTCGATGGCATAGTTTCGTAGCTATTGAGCAGCATGGTATCTATTCGTAAGCTTCCAATGTGTGCTTCGTCGAGTGTGATGTCATACCTAGGGAAAATAGTATCTCTAGTTTGGCAAATGCCCTGTGTGTTGAGGCAAGTGATTGCAATGGACATTGGTAAAATTAAGTACTGCTTGAACGTCATTAATTGTAGTTCTTTTGTATTCGATGATGAATTAGTACCGTGTGAACTAAGTACACTGTAAACTAAGTTTGTTTTAATTTTGAGAAGCGAGAAATTCCTTAGAATTTCGAGCTTCAAAAAACCCATCTGCCGCCGTCGAAGATGGCGGCGAAAAAGGGTTGAGGGAGAAAAAAGGGTTTTTCTAAAACCTTTTTTTCTCCCTCAAACTCCCCTATCTAAAATATAAAGAAACTTAATTTACACTGTATTAGCATCATTCACATTGAGAAGTAAGCTTTTAGATGCTTTGAAAAGTCATCGAATACAGGAGGGTCGTCAGGATACACGAAGGCGGATCCAACCCAAAGATCAAAAGTCGAACCTGCTCCAAACCAAATTATTCATTCAAGCGAACCCCCTTCGCCTCATTCCAGATGCGTTCGGCGAAACTCATTTTGTTGGTGATGATTTCTGCTTGTCCCGTTGCAAGTTGCTGAAAATCAAAAAGAACGCCATAAGTAGAGCGCGCTTCTTCGGGCACAGCGATTTCTATTTTCAATATGCCATTTTCGGGTAGCGGTGCAATTTCGCTAACTTCTCCCTTGAGGATGCCAAATTCGCTGGGTGGATAATTGGCTAGAAAAATATTGACTTCTTGTCCTTTTTTGACCTTGCCTGCGCCGTTCATCGCGATTTCCATTTTGCCCACTTGCACTTGTGTATCTGCGGGCGAGACCGTACAAACTTTTTGCCCTTTTTGTACGTATTCCCCTTCTGCCAAGTATTCACTCCAACTACATTGCCCCGACTGATTGGCATAAATCAGGTATTGATCTTTCCAGACTTGAACGGCTTTTTTCAAGGCATTCATTGCTTGTTTCACTTGATTCTTGTACTGCTCAGACTGCTCTTGGTAGTCGCTTCGCAGCAAAAGTACCTCCTGTTCCAATTCAGCGATGTAAATTTGTATAGCATTGGCGGCTTCTTCATTGTCTAGTTGCTTAAATTCCTTGCTGATCTTCTCTTGTAAAGCTCGATCAAATTCTGCTTCCGCGATGATATTTTCTCCCGCAAGGCGTTTTTTACTGGCACTTTGTTTTTCCGCCAATTCAATATCTTGATTGGATAAATCTGATTTTTGACCCAACAATACCAAACGTTGCTTGTACAAGTCAATGCTCTGTTGCTTTTTACTGATTAGCGCAGCTTTGGGATTGGAATTCAAATAATTATCGTACTGGTCAACCGCTTCTTCTAATGCCAGTAAATTGGTCCCTAGCGCACCCAAATCTTTTTCCGAACGTCGAAGAATGTCCTTGGCTCTAGCCAACAAAGGGGCTTGTTCCGATAAACATTTTTCGACTTCAACGACTTTTTCGTAAGCCGCATCTCTTTTGATATAAGCCAATAATTGATTTGATTTCACTACAGCTTTATCTTCCACTAACAACACCAGTATTCCTTCGGATTGTGCGACGTGATCCAAAGGCATTTGTGCAGTTGTCAAAGTGATTTGACCGATAACTTTATCGCTGTATCTCAACAAATAAGCAATGGCAAAAAGCACGCCAAAGCCAAGCCCAATAATGACTAAACCAGTCCCAATTAGCTTTTTAGACAATTGTGGTTTTAGTTTCTTTTCTGTATAAGTCTGATCCATATCTTTTTGTTATTTGATTGTATGCGATCTACAAATTTACGAAAAATGCACTGAATTTTCTTTTTGTCTTTTCATTGGTATGTATAGGGCGAACGTAAGAAAATTTTTATAATATGACAGAACCCTTGATTTTGCTAATTTTTTTTGAAAAATCAGCAAAGCATTAGCAAAAAACTAAAAAATACATCAATTGATTATCAGTGAATTACACATTATTGATTTTTTCTTATGTTCCCCCTGTTGGTATGCATAACAAATTGTACAATTACTTGATGCTACTTGCCAAGAGCGACTTGTTTTGGATTTGAATGGACATCGAATCCATTCAAATCCATCAAGGTTTCTATGAGCTTTTTTGTTATAAAAATTGAAAATATGACATCTGTTTGTACACATTTTATCAAGATTCAGCGTTATAGACGTGTTCTATACCTTCCCTCTTTTCTCTTCCACTCAGAATAGCACGACAATTGCGGAAAAGCTGTTGATTCGTTTGGCCTCAATTCATCAGTATGTTGTTAAATAAGTAAATCGACACATAAACGAATCAATAGCGATCAATTAGTCGCCTGTTTTGTCTCTTTCAAAAATTACTGATGTAAAATACTATGAAGCAAAATTTTTTACTTTTTTTCGCACTTTTATCGTTGAATTATGCTTGCTCTGACCTAGAGAGCCTACAAAATATTGAGGGCATTGATGTAGATGCGGAATACGCTTTTCCTTTGATGGATAGTCGAGTGGCGATGACGGATTTGATCGCAGATTTTGACGATCAAGCGAGCCTTTTGGTGGATGATGACGGTCTGTTGCGCTTTTTCTACCAAGGTGATACGACCATTAGAGACAGCAAAGAAATTTTTGATCAGATCAATGCGGTTTTGCCACCACTGATTCCTGTCCTAAATAATGTTAATGGTTTTTCGGTTGCCAATTCTAGTCTGGATATTGACCAAGTTATATTCAAAGGAGGCGATTTGGAATACACTTTTTTCAATCGAAACTCGAATAGCGTGACCGTGGAAGTGAGCATCCCTGAAATGTCAAAAGACGGCGCGCCTCTTTCTGAAACGCATACTGTTGGTGCATTTCAGAATCTGCCGCTCTCCAAATTTGATATGTCAGACGTAGTTTTGGTGCCAGAAAATGACAGCTTCCACATCAATTATCAGGCAGTGACGGAAGCAGGCATGGCAGTGACTTTGGAACAATTTTTTATGCTGCCTAAAGACTTCGATTACGCCTATGCAGAAGGTTTATTAGGTTCACAAGCCTTTGAAAGCGATCAAGATACGCTGGATTTTGATTATTACGACAATTGGGTGGAGGGCAATGTAGCGTTTCAGAATCCCAAAGTTATTCTTAATATCGACAATGCTTTCGGTTTTCCAGCTATTGCGCTTGCTGAGACCTTTGAAATATTAACCATTGAGGAGCAAATGCTCCCTCTGGAGAGTGTTTTGATTGATAATGGTTTTACTTTCAACTATCCAACTTTGGAGGAGATTGGCGCAATTAAATCCACTCAATTTGTCTTTGATAAGGATAATTCTAATTTAGTAGAAGTCATTAGTGCAGGACCCAATGCGGTGATTTATGATTTGGATGTAGTGACCAATCCTGCCACCAATTCGACGGGTTTTTTGACTGATTCCAGTTTTTTTTCGTACAGTATCGACGCAGAATTTCCACTGGAAGGCAATATTAGCAATTTTAGCATCAATGACACCAGCCAAGTTGATTTTTCCAGCTACGATCAGATCGAAGGTGCTGAAATTAAGCTGATTACAGAAAACAGCATCCCTTTGGCCACTCAAATACAAGCTTACTTTTTGAATGACAAAGGAACAGTTTTGGATTCGTTGTTTGAAGAAAGCACGACTCTTATCGCAGCGGCGGAGACGGATCAAGCAGGCAACGTTGGGAAAGCGACGGAGCAAGTCAGTTTTATTCCAATTGATGCGCTAAAATTCGATCAAATCCGAACGGCTCGCTTTCTGATTTTGAACACCTCTTTTTCTTCACCAAATGATGGAAATGCCTTATCCCGAATCAAAAAAGATCAATTTGTCGCGGTGAGAATGGGTATGAAAGTAAAAGTGTAGGTTTATAATTCAGAGGAGTACAGCTCAGGCGTGAGGCGTGAACCGCAAACTACTGATTTACAGTTCTATCCTGCTCCAAACATGCTCTAAGACTTCGTACACGCCTACTCTAAATTTGTCAAATTTTCAAAATTTGACAAATTGTCTCCTTTTTCAGGTTTTCGGACTAAACTCAAAACTGTAAAACTTGCCTTCTTAAAAGGTGCAAAGTTAAACCCGCCCATAATTCACTACCAACAGTCATTTACTTTCTTCTCATCCGACTAACTCCAAAAACGCCTCTTCCGTCAAAATCTCTACTGTGCCAAGTGCCTGTGCTTTTTTTAATTTAGAACCTGCCTTCTCGCCGACCACTAAAATATTCAGTTTAGAACTAATGCTGCTTACATGACGCGCACCAGCGGCCTCAGCTTTTTCTTGAGCGGCTTTTCTACTCATACTTTGCAGCGTTCCTGTGAAAAGAATGGTTTTGCCAGCCAGCGGGGCATCTTCGGAAATAGCTTTTGGTCGATCCTCTTCTGTCTGTTGCAAATTGACGCCGAGGGCTTCCATAGTTTCTAGCAAATGAATGTTTTCTTCGTTTTGAAAAAAGGCAATTACATTCTCTGCAACTACCGGACCAATGTCTTTAATGTGCGTGAAATCTTCTGCGGTCCAAGTCCGAAGATCAAGGACATGCGTTATTTCCGCTGCGATCAATTTAGACGCCTTTTTCCCAAGATGATGAATGCTAAGCGCGTGCAGAAAACGATGGATAGGATTGTGTTTTGCTTGCTCAATCGCAAACCTTAAATTATCAGCAGATTTTTTCCCAAAACCTTCCAACATACTTATTTTGTCATAATCTAGACGATAAATATCCGCTAGGGTATGAAGCCAACCCAATTGATGAAAACGCTCAATGTAAGAACGTCCAAAACCGTCAATATCCATTGCATTTTTGCTAACATGGTGAATCATACGTTGTAATACCTGTGCTTCGCAATTGTAATTCACACACCGCCAAGCTGCTTCGCGCTCTTCTTTTACGAGCAGCGTCTCACAGACTGGACAATTCGCTGGAAATTCGATGGGTATTTCCGAACCATCACGCACATCTTCTAGCGATTTGACGATGTAAGGAATGACGTCTCCTGCCCGCTCTACGAGGACGGTATCGCCCAAACGAATGTCTTTGCTCTTGATAAATTCTTCATTGTGTAGAGAAATAGAAGAAACCGTGACGCCTGCTAAAGGAACGGCTTCGATTTTCGCCACGGGCGTGATAGATCCAATTTTACCAACTTGAAAATTAACATTCAGTAGTTTGCTAGTCGCTTGTTTGGCTTTGAATTTAAAAGCAACTGCCCAACGCGGATGATGACTGGTGTAGCCTATTTGCTGCTGCAATGCTAAACTATTTACTTTGGCTACCATGCCGTCCACTTCATAAGGATAATCTTCTCGCTTTTTTTCCCAGTCAACACAAAAATCAATGACTTCCTGTATGTTTTTACATAGCTTGCGAGCCTTATTTTTCTTTGGTACTTTAAAACCCAAATCTTCTAAAAACTGAATGCTTTCTTCGTGCGTGCGCAATTGAGATAATTGATTTTCGTTCGCCTCGTTCGTTGCATAGCCCAATTGATAGAGAAAGGCTTCCATTTTTCGCTTGGCACTTTCGCGCGGGTCTTTCATCCGCAAGCCACCCGTTGCGGCATTTCTAGGATTTGCGAATACACTCAAATCGGCTGCTTCCCGCTCTGCATTCACCGCTTTAAAAACATCCTTACGAATTAAAACTTCTCCGCGCAATTCGACTTTATAAAAACCTTTGTCCGAAAATCGCGCTTTTAAAGGAATAGAAGGCATCGCTCGAGCATTGGCAGTCATCTCTTCTCCTGCTGTACCGTTTCCACGCGTCGCTGCTCGCACCAAATAGTCATTTTCATATACTAAGGCAATGCTGCCGCCATCAAATTTGGGTTCGACGATGTATTCAATGTCCGTTTCTTCTGGAAGATTGGCTACCTTTTTCACTTGGGTATCCCAATCTATTAGGTCTTCCGCATTGTAAGAATTGGCGAGCGAAAGCATAGGCGTCAAATGCGCCACACTTGGAAAGTCTGAAGTTAGATCATTTGATACGCGTTGTGTTGGAGAATCAAGAGTGATTAATTCAGGGGATTCCGCCTCTAATGCTTCTAGTTTTTTATACAGTTGATCGTACTCAAAATCACTAATGACGGGATCATTAAGTATAGAATATCGCCATTCATGATAGCGCAATACCGCTCGAATCTTTTCTATTTCTTCTATTGTAGGATCATTTTGAAGAAAGGCTTTCGATGATTTGTAATATTCAGATTGCTGCGCTTTTGAGTACATTTACAATGTTTGAATTTGTAGATAATGGGTATTCTATTGAACGATAATTTTTCGTAAAATATAAAAGGTTCTTTGAAAATTTTTGTGATCTAGCTGTACAATTTCAGGCAATAACATGTTCTTTTTGTCTTAGCACAAAAAGAACCAAAAAAGCCAAGACTGAATTTCTTTTTTAGCGTTGCAAAAGCACCAAAAAGACTAAACAAAATAAACTCGCCCTAAGTATTGTTTTTCAAGCTTTTATTCACGG
>JBCCRX010000110.1:0-16348 GCA_039201015.1 Bacteroidota bacterium
GTGCTAATGGAGGCAGAAAAATCGCAATCCGCCTTAGGCGGACATAAGACTTTTTCTAACGAAAAGTAGCGCAAAACCTGTTCGCCTAAGGCGTAAAGATGAAGTCAAGAATCTCAGGTTATTTGTGCGTCGTTCCTAAGGATGATTTTGAGTACTAAAACTTAAAATTCCAAGTCACTGAAGGCAAAATAGGGAACAAAGATTGCTGTTTCGCCGCAATTCGATTTGGCACTTCAATCACATCTGGTCCAGCATCTAGCACTTCAAATTCGGGTTCTAAAAAGATAAAATAAGGATTTCGACGATCATAGGCGTTGTAAACACTGAAAGTCAAATCACTTTCCCCCCATTTTGGGAAGAAATTCAAGACTACTCCCACATCCAAGCGATGATAAGGTGGTAAACGGAAGGTATTGCGATCACCGAAAACGGGCAGTACAGGTTTCAGTTCTGTGCCAGGCAAATCTTGGAAAGAAATACGCCCCGAAGGCAACCAAGTCAAGTCACCCGAGCCATAAACCCAGGTCGCAGAAACTTTCCATCGCTTACTCAAATCATAAGTAGCTACCACAGAGATATCGTGTCGGCGGTCGTAGCGCGGGGCAAAATAGCGACCGTCCATAATGTCTTGTTTTACACCTCTAAAATTACCACGACGAATCAAAGCCAGTGTATAACCAATCCAACCCTGCAAACGTCCTTCTTTTTTTTCAATACTCAATTCCGTACCGTAAGCAAAACCGTCTCCAAAGGCAAATTCTTCTTCCAGATTATCATTAAAAAAGAGTTGCGCGCCATCAATAAAATCAATTTGATTGTCCAGCCATTTATAGTAATATTCGTTAGTCACGAAATATTGATCGCCCAAAAGGAAGGAGAAACCCGCGGCAACTTGATCCGAAATTTGTGGTTTCACACCAGGTGAAGAAGGATACCAAATATCCGTGGGCAGCGCGATGCTAGAATTGGAAATCAAATGCACGTATTGGTACATTCTAGCATAGCTGGCTTTAAAAGAAAGTCGATCAGTCGCGCTGTATTTACTCGCAAAACGAGGTTCGATGCCCAAATAAGTCGTACCATCATTACTGAAACCAGAGAAACGCAATCCACCATTTAGTGTCAGTTTATCGCTCGCAATCCATTCGTCTTGTACATAGACACCAAATTCTATACCATCAAAATTTTGTCCCGCAGAGAAAGAAACTTCGCCGTCGTCGCTGCCTGCCCGCAAGCGTCCAACTTCAAATTCGTGATTGGTGACTTGCGCCCCAAAACGTAGTGTCTGGCGATCCGATAAATTGTAGTAGAAATCGTATTTCAAATTAGCATCCCTGATTTTAGAACCAACTTCAAAGGAGAAGCCCGTAATTTCATTTGTGATGTTATACTGATAATCACTAAAGGTAAAAGTGGCATTGGAAAAAAGACGTGGGCTAAAAACATGGTTCCAGCGCACCGTTCCCGTCGCATTGCCCCAGTTGAAATTGAAACTGAAAAAATCGGAAGTAAAATTGAAGACATCTCGACCGAAGTAACCACTCAAGAAGATACGATCTTTTTCGCCCAATTGATAATTGACCTTTGTGTTCAAATCATAGAAAAAGTAATCGGGAATTTGGGAAAAATCTTCGTTGTCTTCATTCGCTCGATTGACAGCGCGTGTAAAAATATCGACATAAGTTCGACGTCCCGAAACAATGAAAGAGGATTTATCTTTTTGAATCGGCCCTTCTAGTGTCAGGCGGGAAGAAATCAAGCCAATGCCTCCTGACCCAGAAAATTTCTTGCTGTTACCGTCCTTCAATTTCACATCAATCACTGAGGATAGTCGTCCACCGTATTGCGAAGGAAAACCACCTTTGTAAAGCTGTAAATCCTTAACGGCATCTGCGTTAAAAGTACTGAAAAACCCGAATAAATGATTTGGATTATAGACCACAGCTTCATCCAAAACGATCAAATTTTGGTCGCCTGCACCGCCACGCACAAAAAGCCCTGTTCGTCCTTCTGCCCCCGACGGAATGCCAGGTTTCAGTTGTAAAGTTTTTAAAATATCCACTTCTCCTAGCAAAGCTGGCAGTAGTTTCACTTCTTGCATCGTCAGTTTCTCTACGCTCATTTGTGTAGAGTTCAATTGCTCTTTAAAAGAATTGGCTTTCACTACTACTTCTTCTAGTTCAATGCCTGCACCGAGTTCGATATTGAGTTTTTGATTATTGGTTAAATAAAGCGTTTTTATCACGTTTTGAAAACCGACATAACTAAAAATAAGCTCTACAGAGTCTTTAGCGGGCAAAGAAATTGAGTAAAAACCGTATTCATTGGTGGTTGTCCCTTGTGTCAATTCAGGTGCGAGGATGGTAGCACCAATAAGTGTTTCGCCCGATTCTGCTTCCGAAATCGTACCACTCACTGTGAATTGTTCTTGCGTGTATGCAGCTATCGCAAGTAAGAGCATGAATAGTGTATATAGATAGCGTTGCTTCATAATAATAAGAGTTGTTGAGTGATTGGTATTTGAATGAAATGCTAACCCATTGGAGGTCTTTTTGTTCCTGATTTTTCCTTTTTGAGGACAAGTATTTTGGTTTCCATTCTTTCTTTTGAAAAAGCGCGATTGCAGAAGATAAAATCGAGTAATCAGATGTGCTAGCGAAGCATAGCAAGGCGACTTTTGTACTAGCAAAATCGCAGCTACAAATGAATAGAGCAGCCTACGCCAAGTAGATAAAAACATATGGGATAGCCCGATAAGCCTATCAAAACTCCCATAGCTAGACGAATAAACCTAGCTAAAAGTATTTGGAAATAGATGAAGGAGCTAAATTCCTTTATGAATACCTTGATTTTTCGGATGAATGGCAAGGAAATGACATTTGAAGAACCTTATATCCCTGTAAACCGTTAAAAATCATTATCGCATGCTAATAAAATGATATATGTCATATTCAACTCCCAGAGAATTATATTACTTTTGCCGAGGTTGAATCTGATTCAGAAATAATTGAAAGACACTAGCAAGTTACAGTAAATTAAGGTATGGATACCTCATGGCTATCTGGTAGCCACTACAAGCCTATCTACTTTTTTCTTGCCTTTTGCCTTTCCAAGAATATACTTATTGCTTCATATCTATCGTCTTGAAATATCAAATACCTAACTTCTTATGTGTAAAAATTTACAGCTTCCAATTTTTTTGAGCCTTTTGAGTTTCCTTTTTGCGCAAACTGCCTTTGCACAAATAGACTACAAAATCAATTTTTCCGATCAAGCAACATCTGCGCCTAGTGGTTGGCTGCAAGATTATGGACTGCCATACAGCAATCAAGGAGGCGTGACTTATGGTTGGTTAGAAGCGAATGGAACGACCCCCTTGGATTTAAGCAATAATGGTAGAAATCGTCCGCCTAGTCCGGACGAAGATGCCATTTTGGAGACTTTCATGCACTTGCAATACCAAGGGAATCCTAATGGGGGCAATAGTGCAGTTGGACTGTGGGCAATTGCCATTCCCAATGGCAATTATCTAGTAAAAGTGAGCGTAGGTGATGCTCAATTTGCGGATTCAGATCACAACATCAATGCAGAAGGTATCAATTTGCTTTACTTTGAGCAAAGCATCGGGGATTGGAACGAGACGGTAGAAAAAATAATCACAGTCAGCGACGGTCAATTGCTGATAGACGCCGATATGGGGCAAAATACCAAAATCTCTAGTATTACGATTACAGATGATATTCCGCAGCCACAACCCTCCGTCATCAGTTCGATTCCTACCGACGGACAGACCAATGTTTCCTTAACGACAACTATTTCTGCCAATAACCTGAATCTTCCAAATATTGCGAGCAGCGGAGCAGCGGGCGTGGACAACTTTTCTATCAACAGCAATACCGTTCAATTATTTGAAACGACTGCTGGCAATGAACTCGTCCTTGTCTCCGCGAACGTGAACGGAACAGGTGGTGGAGATGCCATTAATTTGACACCGACGAGTACTTTAAAAGCGAATACCACTTACACCTATCGAATCAATGGTGTGCGCGATGTTGCTGGTTTTTTCTTTGAACCATACGAAGTAACTTTCACAACGGGAAGCGGACAAACACAGCAAACTTCTCTGGATGACGTGTCTTTCACCAACCAAGGTGCGGTGGCTTCTGGCGCGAAATATACCTCCTTGACCATTGGTCCAGAAGGTAAATTGTATGGACTGACCATTACTGGATATATTCATCGTTGGAATATCAATTCTGATGGCTCCTTGAGTGGTCGTCAAGTCATCAATACTTTAGTCAATAAATACGGCGAACGTGCTGCGGTAGGCTTGACTTTCGATCCCTCTTCCACGACTAGCAATTTAACCATCTATGTCTCCCATTGCTCTATGGGTTTGGACAATGCACCCGCTTGGGACGGTAAGTTATCTCGTTTACAAGGCTCCAATCTTCAATCTGAAACACTACTCATCACCAATTTACCTCGTTCTATTCGTGACCACTTAGTGAATAGCATCGCTTTTCGTCCGAGCGAACCGAATGCCTTGTACTTTAGTCAAAGTAGTAATTCTGCAGGAGGAGAAGCCGATGGTGCTTGGGGCAATCGTCCAGAACGTTTGTTGACTTCCGCTATTCTAAAACTGGATTTGAATAAATTACCCAACAATCTACCCATTGATGCTAGGACTTCTATGAATCAAAATGTCATCAATAATGCTTCTAGCAATTCCCCTACCCTATCGGATGGCACGTACAATCCATATTATAGCGATGCGCCCCTGACCATTTACGCAACGGGCGTTCGTAATGCTTATGATCTCGTTTGGCACAGCAACGGACAGCTCTATGTTCCAACTAATGGAACAGCGGGAGGTAGCAATACGCCCGCCTCTGTCGATGGTACACGAAGAATTGACGGCAGTTTCTATAATTATAGCAATCCAAAATACCCTGAAGTACCTGGCACAAAAAAAAATGAAACCCAAAGAGATTGGTTGTTTCGCATCAATCCAAACGATCCTTTCGGCTACTACGGCAATCCAAATCCGCTTCGTGGAGAATACGTTATGAATAGAGGAAAAACTGATGTATCTAAATATCCGAATGGGGTTGGTCCAGACGATAATTACAGAGGTGCTGCTTTCGACTTTCAGTTCAATAAATCGCCCAATGGCGTCATCGAATACAAAAACACAAACGTCTTTGGTGGAGCATTATCTGGTGCGCTGCTAGTCGTTCGATACAGCAACGGAGATGACATCATTGCCTTGCTGCCAGACACACCAAAAGGCAATATTGGTACTTCAAAAGAATTGATTCCTGGCTTTTCTGGCTTCGTTGATCCTTTGGATTTAACAGAAGATGTGAGTACAGGAAATATTTACGTGGCAGAGTACTTTGAACATCAAGAAGGTGGAAAAATTAGTTTATTGACACCTGATGCAACGAATGTCGGCGCACCACCAACGGTCAGCTTTGAAGAGCCACAAGACGGAGATGAATTTCCCGTTGGCATCGATTTATATGTACGGGTCGGCGCAACTTCTTCTGGCGGAAGTATTCAGAAGGTGGAATTGTATCTGAATAATACTTTCGTGCGTGCCGAAGGCATTCCACCTTACGAATGGGGTGATCCGAGTCAGCACAATGACGTGGCATTGCAGAATTTACAACAAGGTACGTATGAACTACGGGCAGTAGCAACGGACAATAAAGGTAAAACAGGGGAAGAAATTATCAACATCACAATCGGTGAAGTTGTGACGGACAACATACCACCAATGGTCTCTTTTGTTGATCCGACCGACGGAGAAGATTTTCCAGTCGGCACCAATCTTTACGTCAACGTCAATGCTAGCGATTCGGACGGTACCGTGAGTAAAGTTGATTTGTACATCGATGAAATGCTGGTTCGCACCGAATTGGGCGCACCTTACGAATGGGGCGATCCAGATCAACATGATGATGTATTGCTACAAAATTTACAGGCAGGCACACACACCTTGAAAGCCGTAGCGACTGATAATGAAGGTGCTAGCACCGAAACCAGTATTGCAATTAGCGTCAGTGATTCCAATACACCCATTATGGATATCACCATTATCCAGCCGACCGATGGTCAAACCTTCCCAACTGGCTCGAATGTGGATGTATTGGTGGAAGCAGTGGACAATAGCTTGGTAAAGCATGTCATTCTCTATTTGGATGGTGTGGGCGTTCGTTTGGATGATACGCCTCCTTATGAATGGGGAAGTTCTAATGGCAACAACGACACGCAATTACAAAACATGCAGCCTGGTAATTATGTGCTAGAGGCTTTTGCAAAATTCACAGACGGCTCAAAGGAAAGAGAAGAGATTACCTTTAGTGTACAAGGTAGTTCTAATACGCCGCCCAGCGTCACTTTTGATACTCCAGAAAATGGAGAAAGTTTTCCAGTTGGCACCGACCTCTATGTGAAAGTAAATGCCAGTGATGCCGAAGGGACGGTCAGTTCTGTTGATTTGTACTTGAACGATCAATTGGTACGTTCAGAAGGTGCTGCTCCTTATGAATGGGGCGATCCAAATCAACACAACGATACCCAGTTACAAAATATGCAAGCGGGCAGCTACCAACTGAAAGCAGTGGCTACGGACAACGAAGGCGCCAGTAGCGAAACGGAAATTACGATTACAGTGACCGACGATACGGGCGGCGGCGGTGGTGGTAGCACCCAGCACGGTGAAGCAATCCCGTGGATAGAGCCATTCAACCTGACGGATGGTGCGACTTCCGATGGTGCACCCACTTCTTGGAGTACGCGTATCACAGGCACTTTGACGGGTGGATTTGCGGGCGTTGAGAATGAAAGAATGAAAATTGTAGGTTCTAGTTGTGATTGGTTTAGTGTAAAGATTGATGTATCGGAAGTGAACAGCGTTGAGCTTTCTGCGGATGTACAAGGTGTCGGAGCTTTAGAAAATACCGATGATATTAAATTGGCTTATCGAGCAGAAGGCAGCAAAAAATGGTTGCTTTGGAATCGCCCAACGGGTGCATTCCCAACTATGACAGTTAGTGAAACAGTGGATGTGACAGGTAAGAATTTCGTAGAAGTAGCCTTTCGGGTTTCCAAACTAGAAACAGACGAGACCTTCTTCTTGGACAACATCAGTGTGAAAGTACCTGGCAGCGGTGGCACTACCAATGCCAATGCAGTGGAGAATAGAAGCGAAGAAGTGCTATTCGAGGCAGAAGATTTCTTAGTCTATCCAAATCCCACTACTGATATTGCACAGCTCTATCTGGGCAACATGATGGAAACCCAAGTGGAGCTACAAATCGTTGATATTTTGGGCAGAACAGTCTTGGAGCAGACTTTCACGAAAGATCATCTTACTTTGCACCGCATCGATGTCTCCAAATGGGCAAAAGGTACTTATTTTGTGAGTGTACAGTCGAGTGGTGGAGAATTGGTTTCGGATGTGTTGGTGGTGGATTAGTTCTGTTTTACAATCGAATTGAATCTATGAAATTAAAAATTCTATTCTTATTTGCCTCTTCGTGGCTTTGCTATATCCAGCCAGGAAAAGCGCAATTGAATCTAGTGTCGGGCTACACGGGCGGCTACTATCAGACGGAGCAGTACAACGACATCATAGATCGCTACAATGCTTCTTTGGATAGCGTCAGACAAAGCTTCAATGGCATTAACGTGTTGAATGGTGCTTCGGTGGGTTTGAACTACAGAATCAATTCTATCAGCTTAGAACTGCTTTGGACAGAGCGGTTTAAAATCAATCGACAGCAGACAATTAATATTACAACGGGTAATGAGAGCGGAACTTCTAGCCTGCTTGATCGCTACCGTAGTATTTCTCTAGGGCTTAATGTGCATGTCAATAAGTTAGTCATCGGTTCTTCGGTCAACTATGACCAATTTGTACAACGATTAAGAGAACCGCAAGCTGACCGCCAAACCATTACTGATGAAAATAATTGGAGTGTGAATTTGCACATTGGCTTCTTTGGAAAAGCCAATAGAACGTCCGCCTTTTCTATACGCCCTTACGTACACCTGCCTTTGAGTAATATCAATATTGCATCCCTAGACCGCCGACTCAATGAATCCAATGCTACTAATATTGAAGAAGATTTTACACATTTTGGTTTGAGCATATTATTTTATAATGGACCTCAACGCAATGAATGATAGAAGGCTTTTTCGTAAGAAATATTCTCTCTAAAGATGCAGTCCAAAAACAAAAAAATAAAACCAACATGCAATATATACTCGCCCTCGATCAAGGAACAACCAGTTCAAGAGCCATTCTTTTTGATAAAGAAAGCAACATCTGTGGAGTCGCGCAGCAAGAATTTACACAGATTTATCCGAAGCCAGGCTGGGTAGAACACGATGCCAACGAAATTTGGCAAACCCAACTCAAAGTGGCACAAGAAGTGCTACGTATAAATAAAGTCAAAGCCAACCAAATTGCAGCTATTGGAATCACTAATCAAAGAGAAACCGCAGTTGTTTGGGATAAAAATACAGGTGAGCCGGTTCACAATGCGATCGTCTGGCAGGATCGAAGAACCGCAGGCATTTGTGACGAGCTGAAAGCAGCAGGAGAGGAAAGCTACATCAGAGAAAATACGGGTTTGGTAGTCGATGCCTATTTTTCTGGCACTAAAGTCAAATGGCTATTGGATCATGTAGAAGGCGCGAGAGCAAAAGCAGAAGAAGGTTCACTGCTATTTGGCACCATTGATTCTTGGCTGATCTGGAAATTGACGGGCGGTAAACAGCACATCACCGACTACACGAATGCTTCGCGTACTTTGTTGTACAACATCCGAAGGCTGGAGTGGGACGATCATCTTTTAAAAGCATTGAACATATCAAGAAATATGTTGCCAGAAGTGAAGGCATCGAGTGAGGTATATGGACATACCGTTTCCTATTTGTTTGGTGGCGAGATACCCATTGCAGGCATCGCGGGTGACCAGCAAGCAGCTCTATTTGGTCAAGCGTGTTATGAAGTAGGTATGGCAAAAAACACCTACGGCACAGGCTGCTTCATGCTAATGAATACGGGCAAAACTTTTGTAGCTTCTAAATCGGGTTTACTAACAACCATTGCTTGGGGCATGAACGGCGAAGTTCATTATGCCTTGGAAGGAAGCGTTTTCATTGCGGGCGCAGCAATTCAATGGCTACGCGATGGCCTGAAACTCATAGATAGTGCGCCCGATTCTGAATATTTTTCTAGCAAAGTACCAAGTACGGATGGTGTATATGTCGTTCCTGCTTTTGCGGGTCTCGGTGCGCCTTACTGGGATATGTATGCGCGTGGTGCTATTTTTGGTTTGACCAGAGGCACGAATAAATCACATCTGGTTCGTGCGACTCTAGAATCTTTGGCTTTCCAGACCAAGGATGTATTGGATGCAATGGAAAAAGATTCGGGTGTCAAGTTGCAAACACTGCGAGTGGATGGCGGTGCAAGTGCCAATAATCTATTGATGCAATTTCAGTCTGATATCTTAAATACTGCCGTAGAGCGACCAAAAATTATTGAGACAACAGCATTAGGAGCAGCTTATTTAGCAGGTCTAGCGGTGGATTATTGGCAGATGGACGAAATCCAGAACAGTTGGCAACTGGATTATCGCTTCGAGCCAGAAATGGAAGCCGAAAAACAAGGTAAACTATACAAAGGTTGGCAAAAAGCGGTAAAGCGTACGATGGATTGGGAAAAGGAGTAAGTTGAACTTTTTGTAAAAATTTACTCGCTCATCTATTTCAAATCAATAGGCTGTTCTTAAGGCATCAATAAGATCAGCAATTTCTTATTTAGAATTTAGAAATGTCATTTTTTGCTCTAAACCGCAAGAATCATTCCCAAATTCGGGTTCAAAAATGACATTTCTCGCTCCCCAATTGCTAAAATCTTCCACACAATAAATTGCTGGTAAAGATACAACTATTTGCACATCAGATTTTTGTATTCTCTTTGTCCTTTGTGGTTCAAAAATTGCACGGACTATTGCAGTATAAATCTCAAAGATTTAGTAAATCTGCACGACCACGGAATATTTTACTATACAACAGTGGAATAAAATAAAGACTGCTCAATGTACCAAAACCCAAGCCGCCAATCACGGAATAGGCCAGCGGTCGCTGCAATTCGGCTCCTAGTCCTGAAGCAAATAGAACAGGCAAAAGAGCCAAAATAGTGGTGATAGAAGTCATCAAGATGGGTTTCAAGCGGCGAATGCCTGCGCCGTGAATTGCACTAATCAGATCATGCGTTTTGCTTAATCGGTTCATCATATCCACTTTTAAAATAGCATCATTTACAACGATGCCACTCATCACAATAATTCCAATCATAGAGACTAAATTGATGCTTTGGTCAAATAGATAAAGTAGGCTCATTGCGCCCGTCACGCCAATGGGCACGGTTAAAATTACGATGAAGGGTTGGAGTAGGGACTCAAACTGGGCGGCTAAAATGAGATAAAGCAACAACAAAGATATGCCTAGAATAATACTCAATTCTAGCAGCCTTTTTTCGTCTTCAAAAGCTTGCCCAGAAAAGTAGGCAGATAGTTGTTCGTTCTTTGCTAGAAAGGCTTTGATGGATGCCATTAGATTTTCGTCAAAAAAGGGCAAAGCTAAGGATAGATAAGTTCCGCTTTTGCCCGCTTCAATTTGTTTGTAGTCTTGTACTTTTCGCAATTCTATAAAGTTAGAAAGTGGCAGATTTTGTTCTTTTTGATGGCGTACTATGGCGGTGTTAATTCGTTCATATAAAGCACTTTGGTCGCCATCTATCATTATCGGAATATAATTGTTAGTCGCTTTTAAAGTTCCCAACGAATAATCATTAAAAAGGCTTTGTAGTTTCTGATAAACCGTTTCATAAGTCAGTCCGTAAAGCAAAACTCTATCTTTGCGTACCCGAACTTCGTACTGCTCCACTTGGGTAGGCAGGTAAGGATTAATATTGTTTTGAGCTAAAAAAGTAAGCATTGGTTGAATCTGCTCTAGGCTAGGTACGGCGGTGCTATTAATTAATTGTAGATGCAATCTGAGCGGTACCTCGTCGCTGACAAAGACTTGATCGAAGATATTTTTCAAGGGCGCAAGCTCGGCTTGAGCAATAGGATATTTTTGCTGTAAATAGCTTTGTATTTGAAAGCTGATGTCTTCTTGATCTTCCTCCAAAAAAAGTAGTACATTCGCTTCGTTGCTGTTCTGTTCTGTTTGCTCCAATAAGAACTGCTGTGTACCTACAAAAGCACTAGTATTCCCTTTCATTTCTGCAATCAGCGCTTTACATCGCCTTTCATTTTCCGCTATGGTCAATGCTTGATTCCAATCTATTTTCACTTCCAAAGCCGTGCGAGAAAGCGGTGGAAAACTCTCTTGCCTCAATTGTCGAAAAGGCAAGAATACGACAAGGGTCATAGCTATAAACAGTAGCAAAAATAGCCACGAATAGCGCAACACGACATCCACCGAACGCGTGTAAAAATTCTTCCTCGTGGTGTAATCCACTTTTTGTAAATGGCTGCTTTTTTGCTTCGGTAAAAGCAATCGGAAAAGTGTTGGTAGTAAAACATAAGCCACCAAAAGCGAAGCAAACAATGCCAAACTAATGGAGGTGGCTTGGTCGTAAAACAATGCGCCCGCCAGACCACTCAGAAAAACGAGCGGCAGAAAAACAGAGCAAGTCGTGAGCGCAGAACTCAAAAGTGGGCGAATGACTTCATTTGCTCCTTTCACACATGCCGCCGTTCGTTCGTAACCTATTTTGCGGTATTGTTGGATATTTTCGATGACAATAATCGCGTTATCTATCATCAAACCAAGTCCTAAAATTAAGCCGGAAAGGGAAATGATATTGATCGAAATGTCCAATAAATAAAAGAACAAAAGCGTGATAATCAGAGCCACTGGAATCGCAATGGCAATGAGAAAAGGTGCTTTCCAGGATCGGAAAAATAGAAACATGACGACAATTGCAAAGCAAGCTCCGTATAGCAAACTACCACGCAAATTATCAATAGAAACTTCCAATAGTTCAGATTGGTCGTTGGAAACTTGAAATGCCAAATCGGGATAGTCTTGTTGGAAAGCCATGAGCAGATCGCGGAAAGCAGCTTTCAAATCAAACAATTGTGCGTCGGCTTGTTTGCGCACCGATAGCACAATGGCATGCTTCTCATTCCATAGATAACTGCCTTTTGGGGTGCGACTTTGGAGGCGCACTTCGGCGATATCTTTTAGTTGTAGCACTTGACTTTCGTGTCGAAAATAGAGTTGTTCGATGTCTTCAGGCGTGCGGAGATCAGATAGGAAGCGCGTATTGTATTGATATTGTCCGTCTTGAATAAGGACGCTACCAAAATCAACATTATTTTGCTCCAAAATGCGCCTCAAGTCTTGCTCGCTCATTTTTAGGCTTTGCATCAACGCCCAGTTTGGATAAATGCCTACTTCTGCTTCTTCGTAGCCGCTCACATCCACGAAGGCAACTTGCGATAGTTGTTCGATGCGTCGCTTTAAAACTGTCTTTGCAAAGTCTGCTAGTGCTAAACTGTTGCCCTGCTTAGGAATCACGCTCAAATAAAAAACAGGGATATCCGTGACGCTGGCTTTCAGTACTTGTGGTCGCTCCAAATCGCGCGGCAATAGGCTACTGATTTGGTCTATTTTTTCATTGACTTCTATGTAGGTCAAGTCAATATCTGTACCATACTCAAAGTCCAATCGAATCGTGGCACTGCCGTTTTGAGTTCGGCTGTGGATGTCTCTTAGGTTATTGACTTGGAGCAGTTGGTTGCGCAGGACTTGTACTACGGTTTTTTCTAGGCTTTTCGCATCTGTGTTGGGGGCATTCACTTGCACGCTCACTTGCGGAATAGCAGTTTCGGGCAGCAAAGAAATGGGAAGCGTTTGCAAAAGAACACCTCCTAGCAGCACGAGTGCAAACACACTGCTCAGTACCGCAATTGGGCGTGTGATTAAAAATTGAAGGAACAAGTTTTTTGCTTTTTGTTGAGTTGGTAAGATAGGGAATATTTTAGAATTTGTATTTACTAAGTCAACTATTAGAAGAATATTATTGTCTAATAATAATATAAAAGTTGAGATCACAGTTTCGATATGATTATTAAACTTATTCCATGGCAAAAGATATTTATCATGATGCAGCAAAAGAAGCATTAACTAAAGACGGTTGGTTAGTAACCCACGATCCTTACGATTTGGAAATTGAAAATTTTTCTACCTTACACATAGACCTAGGAGCAGAAAAGATGATAGCTGCAGAAAAAGGGACACAAAAAATTGCCGTAGAGATAAAAAGCTTCATTGGTTTATCACAGATCACTAATTTTTATGCAGCACTTGGGAAATTTAATTTCTATGAAGTAATGCTCAGGGAAGTAGAGGCTGATCGAACTTTATTTCTAGCTATTCCACTACGGGCTTATCGAACTTTTTTCCAAAAAGATGCAGTTCAAAAAGTTATCAAAGAATTTGATGTTCATATCTTTGTTTACGATCAATACAAAGCAGAAATTGTAGAATGGATAAAGTAAAAAAATATAGACAGATCGTCCGTGAACTAATTTATGAGATCGCCGAACGTGCTCAATCTTCTACTTCTGGTGTAGAGACTTTTGTGGTAGAAGATCAAGAGAAAGGGCACTATCTTTTGTTCAAAGATGGCTGGAAGGGGGAAGATCGTCGTTTCTATGGGTGCCCAATCCATGTAGGGGTGAATGCCCAAGCCAAAGTGTATCTTTATTACGATATGACCGATTATGAAATTGGTCAACAACTCCTTGATAGAGGTGTCGTCCCTGACGATTTAGTTCCTGCTTTCCAGCCGCCTTCTGTTCGAGCTTTAATGGGGTATGGGATTGCGTGAAGGGAGCGTGGATTAGTGATATGCGCTCATCTTGCAAAGCCACTTATTGAGTCATATAAAAAACAAAAAAGACAGACAAATTGTAGAAAACCAGATATATGAATTGAATAGCTCTATTCCTCTTTCTCAAACTCCACGTCGCGATATATTTCTGCCATTTGAATGGATTGCGTTGCGATCGTGACGGATTGTGCTAGATCGTTGTGGTATTCATTGAGCCAAAGTGCCTCTTTGTCCTCCTCCTCGATTTTTCTAAAGATTTCTACATAGACTTGGTCTTGCGCGATTAAGACATACTCTTGCAAACTTGGAATCGTGCGATAGCCTTGCCATTTCTCTCCCCGATCTTTCGCCTCTGTGGATTCAGAAAGTACTTCGATAATGGTGCAAGGATTTGTGGTCGCTTTCATTTTTTTTTGTAAGAAAAAAACGCGGGCTGTCCTTCTACGACCATGGCATCGGCATAATAAAATCGTTTCTCTGTATTGGGAATGTGTAGCATACGGTTGCTAGGATAGACTTTATAATTTTTATCCTTAAAAAAATTACCTAGTTCTCTAACTACATTTGCTACGATCAATTCGTGATTCTCAGAAGCATACGCTATGACTGTAATTTTTCCCTTGAAATACTCATGCCTTTCTTCTGAGTCGAACTCTTGATCCAAAAAATCTTCTATACTGACGGGCAATAGTAATAAGGTAAGCATGATATATTTTTTGTGATCTCAAATATACGTAAAGATTTTTTATAAACCAGTCTAGTGTTACACCACAATAGATTTGACGAGTAAACGCTAGACTTTTGAGGTTTAAAATCTCAGGCTAAAACTCAGTATTTATAAAGTTAAAAACTTCAAAAGTCTTACGTATCTTTAAAGATTCCACCCGTCATTTTAAATTTGGTCGAACACTAGCTATAAAATTAGCTGCAAATGCAACAATAAAGAGATAATGTAATAATTAATGCAAGATTGATTGGATACTTGATTGCGTGTTTTTACAACCCAAAATACAATATGCTCATCAAGCAAAAGCCTAATGAGCGTATCATCAATTACAAAGCTGAGGGCTCGACTTGGTTTTAGCCTCAGGCAGACAGGTGCAACCAAGCTGCAACATACGCTCATCTCGCAAGCTACTCATTACATCATATAAAAAGCAAAACACGAGACGAGCGTAGCGGTTGGAGCTTTTCACGAGTAACATACGTGCTTGGCGAGCAGGCGGCAAACTATACAAGCTGTACAACATAGAAGATTACCTTATCTCTTTTTTCTACTCTACCAGAATGGGGAACAGCTATGAAAGTTCCTTCATCCATTCTCTTCTTGATAGAGGCAACTTCAAAGGGTGCTTTTACATCTTCCATTATTTTTTTACCCCTTTGGTCGTAGATACTTAGATACAGCCGATCATAAGTTGAAGAAACTTCATTTATGCCACTAATTCCAAGTCCAGATTTGGGATACTGATCTTCTGGTATACCAGTAGTGTAAGTTGCTATCAAATACAATCCATCTTTCAATATGCCATTGAAACTACTATTTACTGCAATTGCTCGATTGACATCTTGATTTTCTCTATCAGATAATCTTTTATAATTTTCTGGGTATAATTCAATATTATACTCCAATCTAAAAGAATCAGCCACCTTGTACACATAGACATTAGGGTCAGGATTGATCAATGCATACAAGTATTCGCCTTCCAATAAGTAGTTGTGATAAATGTCAGGGTATTGCACTTCGGGCTGCTTTAGGAAAATACTCTCTTCTTCAAATCCCATAATTAAGACTTTTACGTTCGCCTTTCATATCAAAAAGTGTAAGTGCTTTGTATGCTTCGTAATATCCCTCTTGTCCTGGCATGAAAAGTTTCTCTGTAAAATCATAGAAAGGATCGCAGTCATAGATCAGGTAATCATGTTCTGAATCCTTATATGCAAAGAGATATTGATATACAGGATTCAGAAATTTAACAGGGCTTTTGATAAATCGCTCTAGCTGGCCATCTCTTTTGAACAAAAAAATACCTTTTTCAGAAACTATACCTACAGTAGCAGAATCAACGTAACCAATAGCGGACAGACTTGTTCCAATTTTGTTCTCTTCTTTTCCTCCGCAATTGAACTGATGTATGATTTTACCCTTTGCATCAGCTTCTATTACCACTCTCTCACTAATATCTACTAATAAGTGCGTTTTTTCATCAGGTAAATAATCTACATATTTTAACATGCCAGCGTAGTCAATCATTATTGAATCCACAATAGTCAGTTGATAGTCAGAGTATGTTTTAATTTTTGAAGCACGATTTTTACAAAAAATTAAATATCTGATAATCAACTGACTATTGTGGATTCAATAATGATTGACTACGCTGGCATGTTAAAATATGTAGATTATTTACCTGATGA
>JBCCRX010000111.1:0-16286 GCA_039201015.1 Bacteroidota bacterium
TGCTAATGGAGGCAGAAAAATCGCAATCCGCCTTAGGCGGACATAAGACTTTTTCTAACGAAAAGTAGCGCAAAACCTGTTCGCCTAAGGCGTAAAGATGAAGTCAAGAATCTGAGGTTATTTGTGCGTCGTTCCTTAGTACACTGTAAACTAAGTTGTTTTAATTTTGAGAAGCGAGAAATTCCTTAGAATTTCGAGCTTCAAAAAACCTATCTGCCGCCGTCGAAGACGGCGGCAAAGAAGAGTGAGGGAGAAAAAAGGGTTTTTCTAAAACCCTTTTTTCTCCCTCAAACTCCCCTATCTAAAATACAAAGAAACTTAGTTTACACGGTACTTAGGAATGAAAATTAAATAAACGCTGAGCGTTTAACGCAGATAACAGTAAAAAGAGCAAGTTAAGAATTAGCAGTTATTTAATTTTCATTCCTTATCCCTGAGTAGATGCAATACTTTATCTAAAATGATAAAAACGGAAAATTTTGATAAACTACAGATTACAAACTCAAGTGAGTTGCGCAACTGGCTCATGGAGCATCACACACAAGAGGCAGGTATATGGTTGGTGACATTCAAAAAGTCTGAAAAGGAAAAATACGTCTCCAGAGAGGAAGTTCTGGATGAACTCATTAGCTTTGGATGGATTGATAGCATAAGAAGAAAATTAGACGCTACTCGAACCATGCAACTGATAAGTCCAAGAAGAGTACAACACTGGGCAAAGACTTATAAAGATAGAGCAAATAAATTGATACGGGAGAATAGAATGCACCAATCTGGTCTCAATTCAATCAGGAAAGGAAAGGAAAGTGGACTTTGGAATTTTATGGATGATGTGGATAATTTGGTCATTCCAGAAGACCTCAAAAATGCCTTAAATGAATTTGAAGGTGCTTTTGATTTCTTTGACCATATTAATGATTCAAGTAAAAGATTTGTGTTGAGATGGATTAAGCTCGCAAAGACAAAAAAAACTAGAAACAATAGAATAAAGAAAATAGCAAAACTTTCATCCATTGGTGAAAAACTTCCAGGAAGCTAAGAACATATTTGGAGAAAGATTGAGCTGAACAACTACCTCAAAACTTCTGGTAAGGAATCTTAATCTCGTAGGTCTTTCGACGAGCATTCGTCAGCTTTCCTCTGCGCAACCACGGATTGTATTGCTTCAACTGTCGATAACTGATGCCATTGTCTCTCGCAAAATCAGCTAGATTCTCTATAGCGGCATTGACTTCGATGATGTAGTAATCGCCCATCCTAGGATAGAGATCATCTTCATCCAAATAATAGCCAAAAGTGCTTGGATGCTCCATGATCTCCTTGATCGCAATGACGCGAAATACGTAGCGACTGGTTTCTTGATTCAGGTTCAAATCGTAAAGCTTTCCGCCTCTCTGTTCGTCCAATGCGCGCGAAATTCTACCGATTCCACCATTGTATGCGGCTGTGGCGAGTGTCCAATCATTAAATTTGCGATAGTAAGAACGGAGATGTTTTGCGGCAGCAACGGTCGCTTTCTCTAAATGATAGCGTTCATCCACCTCAGAGTTGATTTCCAAACCGTATTGCTTCCCAACTGCTGACATGAACTGCCAAATTCCTTTAGCACCTGCAGGGGAAGTCGCGTTGCTCAAATCGCTCTCCGCTACAGCAATGTATTTCAGGTCATCTGGAATGCCGTATTCTTTAAAAATAGGTTCAAAAATGGGAAAATAACGCGCTGCTCGTTTGATATTGATAGAAGTTTTTCCGTGTCGATAAGCATTGGTCGTCAGCTCGTAATCCAAGCGTTCCAAAACATCGAAATTCTCAGTCGGAATACGTTCACCCGCAAAAGTGTAAGTCTTTTTCAAGTCCACACCTTTTACCATTTGAGGTAGAACACCTCTACTCAAATCTTGATTGGTAATACTACTTTCTTCGCCTCTAGTGGAGGAGACAAAGAAAACAACTGTAGATAGAAAAAACGTGAGAGCAGCGTAAACTAGGAGATTCTTCTTCATCGCAACTGGGTTCTTTTTTAGGAATGGCTGAGATATTTATCGGCTAAGCTTCTATATTTCAACACTTCCAATTTTAAAATTAAGTAAATTAAGCGGCTTAAAAGCAGAAAACGATTGCAAATCGCAAATAAAATACGGTGATTATTGAAGGAAATAATCTGTCCTATTGGTTTGTTCATAATTACGCAGAAAGAAAACAATAAGTTTCCGCAGATAAAAGAATTTAATTAGGCATTAACATTTTTTATTTTACGCTATCTTACTCTTCTTATGAAAGTAATATTTCGAGTGCTCATTTGTCATAGTCTGATGCACCCAAAGCAAGAATACGGACAAAGTCATATGCCCTATTTACTAAACTTTTCTTCTCCCGTACCTGTTAGCTTTACTATATTTTCACATAAATTTAACAATGCATACGATACAGGAGTTCGAATCTAAATCCTTGAAAAACCGCATCAACATCACTCGAAATAAATCCTCTATCCTCTTCCTTGTTTTGGGTGGTTTTTTCATCACCAATGCCCTTATTGCAGAATTTATGGGCGTTAAGATATTTTCTTTAGAGCGGACTTTAGGACAAGACCCGATTAGTTTTAGTTTATTGGGAGAATCTGGTTTGGCATTCAATCTTTCGGCAGGTGTTTTGCTTTGGCCCGTTGTCTTTATCTTAACCGATGTGATCAATGAATATTATGGGCGTAGAGGGGTTCGATTTCTGACTTATCTTACGCTAGGCCTGATCGGTTATGCTTTTTTGATGTACTATATGGCGATTAATTTACCACCTGCCGATTTCTGGACTAGTGCGCACTTTTCTGGTATAGAAGATGAAGCGGAGAGAGCAGCAGTGCAAGAAAAAGTAGGTAATTATGATTATGCCTTCCGCTTGGTCTTTGGGCAGGGTTTGTGGATTATCATTGCTTCGATGACCGCTTTTTTGATTGGTCAAATCACAGATGTTATAGTTTTTCATCGCATCAAAAAATGGACAGGCGAAAAGAAAATCTGGTTGCGTGCCACGGGTTCTACCCTTATCTCTCAATTCATTGATACCTTCACAGTCTTGTTCATTGCTTTCTATATCGGTGCGTCTTGGTCTTTAGCGACGGTTCTTGCTATATGTATTTTTCAATATAGCTATAAGTTTTTGGTTGCCGTTTGCATGACTCCCATTATCTATTTGGCGCATCATTGGATTGATCGTTATTTAGGTAAAGATATGGCAGAACGGATGAAAAAACAGGCCGCTATCTCCTCCGTTGCTCCACTTTTTTCTTTCAAAAAGCGCGAGAGTTTAGAACGGCATTTTGTAAAGTAAGCCTTTGTAAGTTTTGGGAATGGAAATTAGCAAAGACGATAAAATTGCCTTGGTATTCAATAGTTCGCACGTTTTGGCAGATGTGCTTGTACTGCAACTGCTGCAACATGCAGGCTATAAGCAAGTGCATTTGTTTGGAGACCAAAAACCCAGTATAACACATCCAAAACTATCATATTTTGACTTTGAGCCTGCTGAGCTAGAAAACCAAATAGAAGGCAATGATTTGTTCTGCTTGTACGAGCTTGCGCAAGCTCAAAAACACCTTAGCGATATAAAAATAAAGGATTTGTACAGCTTTCAAATCGCAAAGGTAGCGGCGATGAAAAACGTTAGCCAATTGTGTTTTCTTTCCTCCAATAACAGCAGCAAAACCTCTATGAATTTCAACAGCCGCATTCGAGCGCACTTAGAAGAATCGCTCAATGCTCTTCCTTTTTGGGCGGTTCACATCTTTCGACCTAGTAGCATAGTAGATACTTCGGGCCAATCGCGTTGGGGAGAAAAAATAGCAGATCGTTTGGGCAGAGGACTAGATCGAGTGACGGGCGGTATGGTCAGCAAATTTCGTCCTACTGAGGCGAGTCTGGTCGCGCGCACTATGATAAAAGCCGCACAGCAACTCAAAGAAGGACGCTTCTTGTATCATGCTTCTTATTTTGTAGATTTGGAAGAGCAAGAAAAAGGGCTTCGCAAGGCTCCTTAAACTTAACGCTCCTTATAAACTAGCTCTAATCCTGCCTAATACTACAGTTGATTATTCAATTATGATCGGATGGGTTTTCATTTATTAGATGCAAAAAATGGGAGCTTATCAGCCTAAGGCGGACACGGTCGAGATAAACCTTGTCTGCCTAAGGCTGATGACCACTTTTTTAACGCTGAGTAAGGGAAAAGAGCTGTTTGTAGATCAATTATTAATTTCTAAACAAGCTTTTATGTCTGAGGCTTATTCTACAGACCCTTTTTAGGCTAAAAATATCAAACAACTTGTCCATCATGTGATGATACTTTTTTGTTCAGATAGATTTGTCGAAAAATGACATATTTGGCTTCTATTTCTAAGGAAAATGTTATTTTAAATATGTTTATTTTTGGTGAACCAACCAAACTAGGTTATCTCAATATTAAGTTCTAGTTAGAAATACCAATTCTCACAAAAAAATCACTTACCTTCGCAATCTCTAAACAGGTTGCTCGTTTACGAATGTGGAAACAACAAAAATATCAGCAAGTAAGATGCTCCTTTTTGTCTCCACTAGCCTGCATACCTATCTTTAATATTCTTCCTCAGTATTCAATTAATCGAACCCACAAACATGACTTTATGGTTCACTTTACTCGATTATTGTGTTTTGCATTAATCTCAATGACGGTCTGTGTCGTTCATGCACAAACTACCGAAACAGAAATTAAAGATACCTCCATTACCCAAGTTCGCAATGCGGTGCTGTTTGAATTGCCGACCGTTGCTTTGACGGATGACGACCTCAGCGATGTAGATGCCAATCAAGACTTTTCGGGCCTGCTCAATTCAGCCGATGATGTGTTCTTGTCCACAGCCGCTTTTCCCTTTGGTGTGGCTCGATTTAGAATGCGCGGCTACGATGCCGAAAATACCACAGCATTGATTAATGGTATTCCAATCAATGATCTGGATAATGGGCGCTTTTCCTTCGCCACTTTTGGAGGGCTAAATGACGTGACACGTCAGCGACAAACCTTTTATGGCATCGGAGCAAATGACTATACTTTTGGGGGCGTCGGTGGCGGTATTCACATCAATACTTTTGCCTCCGATCAGTGGGAACAAACCCGTGTTTCTTACTCAGTCGCCAATCGAAGCTATCGAAATCGAGTCATGTTGACGCATTCGACAGGCATGTTGCCAAGTGGTTGGGCATTCAGTTTTTCTGGTTCTCGTCGATGGGCAGAAGAAGGCTATGTGGAAGGTACTTTCTATGATGCATACTCTTATTTTGCTTCTGTAGATCGAAAAATTGGAGACAAGCAATTGCTGAATTTGACCTTTTTCGGGGCAAGAAATAGAAGAGGGAAAACCAATTCTGCCATCCAAGAAGTCTATGATCTAGCAGGCAGCAATTTCTACAATCCAAATTGGGGTTTTCAAGAAGGCAAAAAGCGTAATGCTAGGGTAGGGGATACGCACAAACCCATTGCTATTCTACAGCACAAATGGGATATTTCTCGAAAAACGGTACTGAATACAAGCCTCGCTTATCAGTTTGGAAAAGATGGTGGCACCGCTTTGGATTGGTTTGATGTTTCTGATCCTAGACCTGATTACTACCAAAAACTACCCAGTTTTGCCTCTAGCGAAGCGACTAAAAATCGAATCACGCAAATTTTCCAAGACAATCCAGAAAAGTTACAGCTAGATTGGGAACGCTTCTATGACATCAATCGCAACAATCAGCAAACCATCAATGGTGAAACAGGCAATTTTTCTCAGCACATCATAGAAGATCGCCGCTTTGATGCTCAAATTGCTACCTTCAATACGGTCCTAAATCATCAATTGACAGATCGAGTGGCTTTGACAGGTGGTGCGCTTTACCAGTATTACACCAAAGAGAATTACAAGACCGTCGTGGATTTGTTAGGTGGCGATTACTACGTGAATTGGGATCGTTTTGCAGAACGCGATGCGCCAGGCGACGATCAAATTAAGCAATTAGACCTGAACAATCCAGATCAAATCTTGAGAGAAGGCGATCGTTGGGGCTATGATTATGATTTGAATATTAGAAAAGCACAAGCTTGGGGACAAACCAACGTGAGCTTGAATAAAATAGATTTCTTTGCCTCTGCTCGTGTCACCAATACGCAGTTTTGGAGAACAGGGAATTTCCTAAGCGGACGTTTTCCCGACAACTCTTTTGGAGATGCCGAAAAGCAAAATTTCACGAATTTTAGTCTGAAAGCAGGTGCGACGTATAAATTGGATGGCAAAAACTTCTTATACGCCAATGGATTCTTAGGCACACGTGCGCCTTTTGCTCGATTTGCCTATCAAGCACCGCGGACACGCAACGATTTAGTGACGGATAATTTGGTAAGTGAAAAAATCGTATCAGGAGAAGCGGGCTACATTTTGAAAGCACCAAAATTAAAAGCAAGAGCAAGTGTTTATTACGCTCGCTTTTCAGATCAAATTCAACAAGTGAGTTTCTACAATGACATTGCACGTCAGTTTGGCTATTTTGTCTATGAAAATGTGAATAAACGCCACGCAGGAACAGAGTTGGCTTTTGAATATCAGATGCCTTATGGTTTTGAATTATCTGCTGCGGCTTCGATTGGTCAGTATCTATACGATGGTCGTCCGACTTACAAAATTGTGCAGGACAACAACCGTTCTGTGCTAGAAACTGGAACGCTTTACATCGATGAATTTTTCGTGCCAGGAACACCCCAACAGGCAGGTACGGTTGGCTTGCTCTATCGTTCACCTAAGTACTGGTTCATTGCTGCGAATGCCAACTTCTTTGATCAAAACTATGCAGACATCAATCCGATTCGACGTACAGAACGCGCCGTAGCAAACTTAGATCCTGTAGAGAATGCAGATCAGATTGCAGAAATCACGGAGCAAGAACGACTACCTTCCGCCTTTACATTGGATGTTTTTGCCTATAAATCCTTTAAAGTCAAAAGCAATTTTATCTACCTAAGTTTGGGCGTGAACAATATTTTGAACAATCAAGAATTTATCACGAGCGGACGCGAACAATTTCGTATTAATGTATTAGAGAACGGTTCTTTCGATGTCAACCGCTTTGAACCACGCTATTTTTACGCTTACGGACTAAATTATTTCGCAAACATTAGCTTTAGATTTTAGAGCGTTTTTTATCCCCCGCCCCTGAAGGATAATGCCGTTGACTTAAGGAAAATACATATAAAGTTTCCCCCAACCCCTGAAGGGGCGAACGACGTATCTAATTGCTAATTAACATTTTAGATAGAGGACGAAATATTTCCCCTTCAGGGCTAGGGGGTAAAATAATGAAATCTCGCTAAGTCAACAGCATTGTCCTTTAGGGGCTAGGGGTAAAAGAATATACAACTTCATACTTTAATACCATCATATCATGAAAATCACTTCCTTAAAATATTTATTTTTATTCGTTCTTCTTGGTGCTTTGGCGAGCAGTTGTATCGATCAAGAATTTGATGTGCCGCCATTAGAACAGGAAAAATTCACCTTTGAAACCAATTCAAGTATTGCAGATTTGAAGAATACTTTTGATCCTGACGGAGCAGAATTTCAAATGATTGAATCAGAGATCATCATTGAAGGCATCGTCACGGCAGATGATGCATCTGGCAATTTCTTCAAACGTATCGTGATACAAGATGAAAGTGCAGGTATCGAAATTTTGATCAATGCGATTGGTTTGAACAATCTTTATCCAATTGGTCGCAGACTGCGAGTGAACTGTCAAGGCTTACTGATGACCAATGGAACGGGTACGCTACAACTAGGCGGCGATACTTTTGATAGCAATGGTGATTTGCGACTAGGTGGTATTGATGAAGTTTCCTTGGATGTATTTATCGAAGCTGGTGCAAGGGGAATTGAGGTTGAACCAACCGTCGTGGCGATTGATGAATTAGGAGAAAACAATATTAGTCAATTAGTCAAGTTGGAAGACGTACAATTTGCTCAAACTGATACAGATGTTACTTATGCAGATGTACAGTCTTCTAAGAACCTAACTTTAGAAGACTGCAAGGGCAATACCATCGTTTTGCGATCAAGTAGTTTTGCAGATTTCGCAGACGAATTTACGCCAACTGGCAAAGGGAGCATTACTGGAATTTACAATGTTTTTTTGGGTACGCAGCAAATCTTTTTACGTGACACACGCGATGTAGCACTGGAAGAAGACCGCTGTAGTGTGGATGTGGAAGTAGGCAATTTGATTTCTTTTGATGATTTGAAAGCAAGATATACGGAAGGCGGCGATGACTTTCAACAAGTGAATGAAGATGTAGCAGTGGAAGGTGTAGTTGTGGCAAATGATGAAGGCGGTAATTTCTTCAAACACATGTACATTCAAAATGAAAATGGACAAGGTTTGCGCGTCAATTTGAATGTGACGGACATCGAGGATCGCTTTCCTGTGGGTACGAAAGTAGCGGTGAATGCAAATGGTTTCTATTTAGGTTTGATTCAAGGACAACTACAATTAGGCGATACTTTTACCTCTAATGGTGAATTGCGTCTGGGAGGAATTAATGATAGTGATATTCCAAAAGCGGTCGCTATTTTAGAGCGAGATGCGGCAATCGAAACTATAACGCTTACCATTCCGAATGTAAGCGATGAGTTGATTTCCGCTTTGGTCACGATAGAAAACGTGCAGTTTGGCAATGCTTCTGTCGGCGCAACTTTGGCAGATGTCAGCAACAACTTTGCTAGAAACCTGAATATTCAAGATTGTGATGGCAACAGCATCATTTTAAGAACCAGCAACTTTGCTGACTTTGCAGAATTTCGTGCGCCCGATACTAAAGGTAGCCTCACGGGAATTTTGAGCGCATTCAATGGCGATTATCAATTGTTTATCAGAAATACCGACGACATCCAATTCGACGCCATGCGCTGCGATGTAGATGACAATGGTGGTGGTGGCGGAATGGACGAAACCGATCCCGTGGACAACCTAAGTCTTGATTTTGAAGCAGCTACCAACAATGTCGATATAGCCATAGAAGGCTGGATGAATGTCGCAAAAGTGGGATCACGGGTTTGGAGAGGAAAATCATTTGGTGGTAGCACTTTTGCCCAAAGCACTGCTTTTAACGACAATGCAGCAGAAATGGAAAGCTGGTTGATTACGCCACCGATCAATGCGGATGATCCTAGAACATTGAGCTTTGAAACTTCCCATGCTTTTTTAGTGAATGGACACGAACCCTTTACCTTACTAATTTCTACTGACTTCGACGGCGAAAATATTGATGCTGCCACTTGGACTACACTGGAGGCGACAATCGCGGACGAAACGACTGCCAACGAAACTTGGGTGGCTTCTGGTGACATTGATCTATCCGCTTTTAGTGGAGTAGCTTACATCGCTTTTCGTTATCAAGGTTCTGGTCCAAATGGGCAGACAACTTCTTATCGAGTGGATAATATTGTGGTGAAGTAGGTTGATTTGTATTGGTTTAGATTATTTTATATATTTGATTTCCAAATTCTAGTGATCAATTAGCCAACGACAACAAGGCTAAAACTATATGAATGTAATTTTTGTTAGACAAATCCGAACAGAATAAAACTGCATTTCTTTACCTATTTGATAAAAATGTTTATGCAGCCACTGCACATTGTGCTTATTATTCTTGCATTCAAAAGATTATTTATATTTTGAGTGAATACTATACAAACGAATATAATGAAGGATTGGAGCAAATTAAAGGAGGACACGGGAATACGCATAAATTTTATATAGAAGAAATTCATCGTTGGATTTCTAAGGATAAAAATGTAGATAGAAGAACTGCTAATGATTTCAGAAAATGGCTGAAAAATTTAAGGGCTTTTAGAATAGAAGCGGATTATAGAGACATAGAAATAACTGCCGAGAAAGCAGAAAAGGTAAAAAATACGTTCGAAGAAATTCAAAGATTAATAAAAATAAGTTTTAGCCTATGACAACCCATCAGTTTATTCACGAAGCATTCGATAAAATTCAAAGTCTATTTCCAATAGCTAGCTTAGAATATCAGTATAAGGAATACTCATCTACTCACTTTGTAAAAGTGAGTCCCTCCTATTTAGTTGATACAGATGAATTTCTGGAGCTAGATATAGCTATAACAGATGAACTTGAGGCGATGCGAGCAGACGAAATGTTTTGTTTTATCACCGAAGATTCATTAGTAGAAATTGGCCGACCTTCTTTGATAGCCTCTTCTAAATTTTATTCACTAAACCTAGAAATGTTAGAAGAAAGCTTTGTTGATGAAACCCTTTACACGGACTACCAAGAACCCAAATTCGACTTTGTTCTTTCCAAAAACGCAGGTAATCGTCAGTATGCAATGGCTGCTTAAGTAAGCATTATGATAGAAAAAGCAACATCTTCAATACGTCTAGAGTCTATTTTCTTAAGTGAGACTATTTTCAATAGAGGAAACGATTTGGAGAAAGATTCTATTGATGATTACGGAATGCAGGTTGGCTTGAATTCTATTGATCGAGATGATGTTATACAGACTACTGTTACAGTGGAACTTGGAAAAAATAGTAATCCGAATGCGTTTTACATGAAGGTTGCTATGGTCGGAATTTTCAGAAAAAAGGGCGAAACTCCTTTAACAGACAATGAATTTAAAAATGTAAACGCGCCAGCCATTATTTATCCTTACATTCGACAGCATATTCGCTCCCTCTCTTTAGATGCCACAATTAAGCCTATTTTGCTTCCATTAGTGAACTTTCAGAAGTTGTACGAGCACAATAAGAAAAGAAACGTGAATACTAAATCATAATTCGCTTAGGGGCTCAAATGTTAGACAAGTAAAGTACCCTTTGATACAGAATAGGGAAAGAAGCTATCCTTACTAAGCTAAGATTATATGCCACATTCAAATTGATTTCCGCTGGCTTTCGAGCGAATTTTTGTCATCTATCTAAGAGCTTGTTTGGAAATTTATTTAACTGATAATCAATGGTTTATGGTCCACGCCTCACGCCTGAGGCGGACACGGTAAGGCAGACACGGTCGGGATAAGTGAGCAATTTATTTCAACGTCAGGTTCATAAAATGTTGGTTATCAGGACGATAAAATCCAAATAAGCTCTAAGACGTAAGCGCTTCGCTCACTTCCCAAAATCGTTGTGCTAGAGCCGCATCATTGGCCAAAGGAGCAGCTTTCTTTTCCTTTTGCTTGTCAAAGTATTTACCATTGGTCTCCAAAACGGCTGGGGAAGTGGCTAAGTAAACCGAAGTCTTCGCACCACTTGCTGTGCTGAGCATCAAAGGTTTAAGGAACTTCCAAATCTTTGTCCACCATTTGGTGTTGCCATGCTTATTGGCGAGGGCAGTTCCGACTACTCCAGGATGTAAACTGTGGCTACAAACACTCGGATATCTTTTAGCTAATTCTTTGGTAAACAGTACATTAGCAAGCTTGGATTGTGCATAGGCAACAAAACCACTGTATTTATCCGCTCCAATCTCTCCTTTGAAGGAATCAAAATTAATTTTTCCATTGTAATGGGCCGCCGAACTGATATTGATGATACGCGCTTCGGGTGCTTGCTGCAATACATCCATTAGCTGCTGCGTCAACAAAAAATGTCCAAAATGATTAACACCGATTTGCATTTCCAATCCATCTTCCGTGAACTGCAATTGATCGGTGATTAAGCCTGCATTATTGATGAGAACATCTAACTGCCCAACTTGCTGACGATAAGCTGCTACACATTCTCGGATAGATGCAAAGCTCGACAAATCGCAAATCAGATAATCAATAGCATCTTTGTTGGTCGTTGTCTTGATGTCCGCTACTGCTTGTTGCGCTTTTTCCTCACTGCGACAGGCAATGATAACGTTGTGACCTTTTTGAACCAAAGCTGTGGCAGTCGCCTTGCCAATTCCTGCATTTCCGCCTGTGACGAGTGTATATTTCATTGTATTTTCTCTTTTGAATATTCTCAATCTATTCTATTGAACGATAATTTTTCGTAATGTATAAAATATAGATTACGAGTATCTTGTCCATGTGTGACTTAGTTTCATATCTTGCTGGCATCGAACCGATTCAAATTGAACACATCTGTAGTCAGCGACTTACACATTGAAGAAAATTATTGCTCAGTAAAATATCTCAATCCTTCAATAGTTGCAACTTCATCTTCCTTACTCGATCTTCCAACTTCTCTGAACTCACTTTTTCTCGCAGACGATCTACCAAAATTGGGAAGGCAAAGGGGGTTGCTTTCTTAGTTCTGCTAATGATAGTGGTCTGCTGCTGAATGCGTTTCAAGGCTGCGCGCAAGCGAATTTCTTGTACTTGAAAGAGCATCACTTCTTCCTGGGCTTGCTGTAGCAATAGATTATTGGGGTCATAATCGCTGAAAACTTGAAAAAAAAGTTGGGAAGAAGATTGCAGATGCTTGTCCTTTTTTTGTTTGCCTGGATAACCTTTGAAGACCAAACCTGCAATGCTTGCAATATCGCGAAAACGACGTTTGGACATTTCCGTGGAGTTGATACTGCTCTGAATGTCGCTGTATAAATTTTGGATAGAAAATAATTCATGGTCTATCGCTTTCTGTATCGGAATATCTATATCAGAAAGCAACTCAAACCCATAATCATTAATAGCAATCGAGAAGCTAATCGGCTGCATTCGTCCGATGCGATAGGCGAAAAGGGAAGCCATACCTTCGTTGGTATTCCGTCCTTCAAATGGGTAAAACAACAAATGATAGCCTTCTCGACTTTTGAAATATTCGATTAAAAATTCATCGTTTTTGGGGATGTGAGAACGATGTGCTTGAATATCGTTAAGCGGCTGAAGGCTAGATAGTTCTATTTCCAAATTAGAATAATCGCCTTGGTCTTTGGCATGAGAAATAGAATCAATTTTTGCGCGCAATTTCTCCGAAAGCTGCGAAGATAATTCCAAACGTCCACCCAACCAGGCAGGCACTTTGCCCTTTTTACGCTTGCTTTTTCGTACCAATAAAGTCATCTCTTTAATGCGCACCAATTCCAAACTTTTACCCGCAAACCAAAAGGTATCGCCTGGCTTCAATTGGCTCGCAAACCATTCTTCTACCGTACCGATGTAGCCGCCTTTCAGGTATTTGACGTGCAGCGAAGTTTCTCCGACGATTGTTCCGATCGAAAGACGATGCCGCATCGCTATTTTTCGGCTATTGACTTTATATTTTCCTTCTTCTAAGACGACTTTGTGGTGTTCATCGTAAGCTCTTAAACTTGCACCACCCGTTGTGATAAAATTCAGACACCATTGCCACTCTTCCCTAGAAACACTGTTGAAAGAGAAGGTTTGTTGGATTTCTTCGTAAGTTTTTTCTGCTTCAAAACCATCCGAAACCGCAAGGGTGACTAAGTATTGAATCAAGACATCAAAAGATCGAATGTAAGGCGTTCGATTTTCGATTTCCTGCTCCTTGATGGCAGTACGTAAAGCAGCACTTTCAATTAATTCGAGCGAGTGTGTTGGTACAAAATAAATCTTACTGGTCGCGCCTGGACGGTGTCCACTTCTTCCTGCCCGCTGCATGAAGCGAGCAACCCCTTTTGGGCTGCCAATTTGTACAATGCTATCGACAGGACGAAAGTCAACGCCCAAGTCCAAACTAGAAGTACAAACCACTGCTTTCAGTAATTCACTGTGCAGCGCATCTTCTACCCAATCTCGTAGCTCTCGACTGATGCTACCGTGGTGCATCGCAATTTGTCCCGCCAAATCGGGTTCGACCTCCAGCAAATTTTGATACCAAATTTCGCACTGCGCGCGGGTATTGGTAAAAATCAAAGTGCTTTTGCTGCCGTAAATAATAGGCACAACTTTTTTCAGCAACGTCAAGCCCAAATGACCCGCCCACGGAAAGGTTTCGATTTCGTCGGGTAGCACCGAGCAGACCTCAATTTTTTTCTCCCGATTGGCTTTCACGATGACGTAGTTTTCTGAGGCACGTCCCAGCAAGACTTCTATCGCTTCTTCCATATTTCCGATGGTCGCCGAAATACCCCAAACCTTTAAATCAGGCAAAAAACCGCGTAGGCGAGACAAAGCCAATTCGATCTGAACACCTCGCTTTGAACCAATCAATTCGTGCCATTCATCTATCACAATACTCTTGAGTTGTCCGAAGTACTTTTCGTAGCCTTTTGTCGCCAAAAGCAATTGTAAACTTTCGGGCGTGGTGATGAGAATGTGAGGCGGATTTTTTTTCTGCTTTTTGCGCTCGCTTTGGCTAGTGTCTCCCGAACGAATGCCGACTTGCCAATCTAGCTCTAAGGCTTTTGCTGCTCTTTCCGCTGATGATTGAATTTCGCGCGTCAAGGCACGAATCGGTGTGATCCAAATGGCTTGCAATCCTTTGATTTTTTTAGGGTCGTTTTGCAGTGCTTCCAACAGAATGGGAACTAGTAAAGAATAGGTTTTTCCACTACCCGTCGGTGCATTCACCAAACCGCTTTTCCCCGATAGATAAGCGTTCCAAGTTGTTCGCTGAAAAGGAAACACTCGCCAATTTTGCTGCTGAAACCAGTCTTCGGCTTGCTGTATTTGTTTGGATGATTGCATGGGAAGGAAACGAAGAATGGACGCTTTGGTTCTGGAAAGAAAGGCTAGCGTTTTGATTTACAATTCACAAACTATTGACTGTCTGTTTCAAATGCTTCTTCGATAAACTGCACAGCATAAAAACGATTGTCTAAATCAACGGAAGGTTTTTGAAATAAAAACAGAATATGCGTCATACCTTTTTCTGCTTTGAACAGGCTGAGGAGTTTGGCGTGTCGCCAATGCGCAAAGTCTCCTTTGGGTTGAAAAAATGCCAATCTGCCCCAATCGGCATGAAAAAATTCTTCCAATTCTTTTCTTGCAATGTCATGTATTGCCATTGGGCTAGCCGTTTCGTGATTGCTCGCCAGTTGTGTCAGCAATCGCGTAAACTGAATATTCGGCATATTGGCAAGTAGATCATCGCCACTAGGCTGTACGATGTAGCGAATTTCTATTTTCTCTTTTCTTGACTTTATCGCAAAATCATACGACTGTACTTCATTTTTGAGCACCATTACGTCTTTGTAGTCGGACTCCAGAGGTTCAATAAAGGCGAGAGATAACTGATCCAGTTTATTCAAAAAATCTGCTGGATAATCAATTTTTTGACCAATAGCAGGACAATTTGATAAGTAGATAACGCTGATTAGAATGATAAATATTCGCATAATAGATCAATATGATGAAAAGCTGTTTGTACTTGTACGCTAGTCTATTTATTTTTACAAAACTTCCTCAGAATAAATTTAGTTTGTATGTAGTAAACTAATGTTATGCAGAATACAATCAAACAGCTTTCTTTTTCTACGATTCGCTTTAAAGATTTAAAAGAAATCGCTCCCATTCAGCAATCCGCTGAAGAAGACATTTTCGAGGAATGGTTCAGTTTTGAATATGCTTTTGAGCAAGAAGAAATTGACTTTTTAGCACATCTTATTTATCGAAATCGACTGAAAATAAATGCTTATACCGAAGAAGAATTGAAGGCAAAATTTTTAATTCCATTACTGAACAAAGTTGATTTTGTACAAGGGGAGATTAGTGACTGGTACGAGCGAAGTATTAGAGGCAGAGTGAATGGCGTAGAAATTGGAGGCGTAACGGATTTTATGGTGGCAAAAGGCGTGAAAGAGCCTGAAATTCCTTATTTCTACATACAAGAATTCAAACCTTCTAAGCCAAGTGTTTTTCCCGAAGATCAACTGCTGGCAGAGCTTATGGTTTCTGTAGAGCTAAACAATACGCACAAAATGAAAGGAGCCTACATCGTCGGACAGTTGTGGACTTTTGTAATTTTAGAGAAGCGTGTTGACGGGCGTTTTACACTTCATTTAGCGTCTAGTTTAGATGCTTTGAAGCAAGAAGATTTGCGGCAGATATACAAGCATTTGAAAGCCGTGAAAACGGAAATATTGGCGCAAGTTGCTTCTTAATTTCACAGATTAGTTAAAGCCATAATGGAAAAAAATTAACCATAGATTAAGAAGGGTACACACTTTTGAGATTTCGTTAAGTCGCATCCAAAAAACCTTTTAAGGTGAGTTTTTTGGATGCTCCAAGGGGGTTTTAGGGGTGCAAAAAAACCAAAAAAAACACATTTTGCTGGGTTGCGCCCCGAAAACCCCGCGAGCCAAAAGGTTTTCGCGGTAGAA
>JBCCRX010000112.1:0-16275 GCA_039201015.1 Bacteroidota bacterium
TTGGAGGGCAGACAAAATATAAGATGTTGTTTTACAACATCTTATATTTTGTCTGCCCTCCAAGACCACCACGAGGCAGCGAGCGCTGCAAGCGCGATGCTGCCGAGTTTAATAGCTAGATTAATTTTGTCTAAGTACTTAAGACAAAGTGCTATCCATAATCGCTGCTGCTGCCACTCGCGCACTAATCACACAACCACCCAAAAATGTGCCTTCTAAGGAACGATGTCCGTGCATGCCCCCTCCACCGAAACCAGCAGCTTCGCCTACGGCATACAGCCCTTCGATCACTTTTTGTTCAGCTATGGTAGCCGCTTTAGTGAGGACTTGACTTTTCAGATTGGTTTGAATACCCCCTAAACTTTTTCGAGAAACGATATGCTCTTTTATGGCAATCAAAGGCATTGCTTTTTCGTCTAATATTTTCTGAAATTTGCAAGTACGAACCCTATCACCTCGATACTGTCGTGCATGCGCGATGCGACGCAACTGTTCATCATTATGAAATTTTTCGCCTCGATCAATGTTGGCATCATAGTTTTCTACAGCTTCTCTTACGTATTTCAGTTGCACCACTTTCTCTTCCGAAACAGCGTTCATTTTATCCACCAATTCCTCCAAAGAAGTCGCCACTACTACATCTTCACAATTGTCAATAATCTGCTGCATCAGTTTTCCATTACCGACCAAAGCTGTTTTCAAAACAAACTGTAAAATTTTCTTTTCGCGCATCAACGGATTGTGTTCCGAACCAGAAATCGCAAACTCCTTTTTCGCAATTTTCCTATTCAGCAATTGCCAAGAATATTTGACAGGTTCTTCGCAAATACGCTTTACTAGATAGCGCGTATCATAAGCTGTGATCAGCGGCATGGGCCCAAATCGACGTCCTTCGTAATTGAGCCAAAGCGCAGATTTACAAGGCACAAGGCTGAGTCCATGATCTTTTTTTCTAGGCGCGTAATGGGGAATACCCGCTGCATAATTCCACTGTTTATCCAAGTTCACGACACTGCCATTGATCTTTTCTGTGGCATCGTGCAAATCACCGACCGCAAATTGATGTGCACCATTCAGGATTTTTTTGGGCGGTGTGTTCCAGTCTTTGTGCCAATTTTGCTTCACGCGCTCAATGCTACCATTGATGCCTCCCGTCGCGACTACTACAATATCTGCCTTTGCCTCAAAGCCTTCTTCAGAATGCTCCAATTGTCCGCGCACCCCTTTTATTACTCCATTTTCGTTAATGATTTCTAGGACACGATGACCGAACTTTAAGCTCAAATTGCTCGCATTGGGGTGCGCTTTGAGTTGTCGAATTAGTTCGTAAGTCAACTCCCAACCTGTTCCAAGTACCATGTGAAAGCGTGGCACAGAATTACCTGGCTGGTGCAAGCCTCGCTCTACCCAATTCAGCACAGGAAAAAAACCTATCTTTTTACTTTTCAACCAATCGTAGGAGTGCGGCGTACACAAATGAATGTATTGCTCTGCCCATTTTTTGCCCCAATATTCATCCGCTTCAAAATCCGCAAAGGAGAACCAATCTTGCATCGCTAAATCTACAGAATCTTTGATGCCCATTCTACGCTGGTGCTTACTATTGACAAAAAACATGCCACCAAAAGCCCACTTTGCCAAGCCGCCAAAATTAGCTTCCGTATCTCGATCTATGATAAGGACTTGCTTCCCTGTATCTAGTAATTCTAGGGCCACCACGATGCCTGCTAGACCACCACCTACAATGATGACATCTGTTTGATAAGCTTGATTTTTCATTCGTTTTGTTAATTAAGTCTAAAGATATACATACAAAAAACAGTTCTATTTGTCTGATTACTGATTTCGGTAAAAGAATTCTGTTTTTAATAGAAAGAACAACTAGTACACTGTAAACTAAGTTTCTTTGTATTTTAATAGGGGAGTTTGAGGGAGAAAAAAGGGTTTTAGAAAAACCCTTTTTTCTCCCTCACCCCTCATTTACCGCCGTCGAAGACGGCGGCAGATAGGGTTTTGAAGCTCGAAATTCTGAGGAATTTCTCGCTTCTAAAATTTAAAAAGACTTAGTTTACAGCATACTAGAGATTCAAGGCTTAAGTAACTGATAATATAAGAACCCTTGCTGTCATTGAGTTTTAAGGCTCATTAAAAGTGTCAATTAATTCCGTCTAGTCGCACTAGATTTTTACAAAGGGGGAAACTTTTTTATACTTCTGCAATTTATCATTTTTATCCTGATTTCTTTTTAAATAAACGAATTTCATTACGATAGTCCTTATCAGTAAACATTCTAATATTGGAGCATAAGAAATGTCATTTTTGCATTCAAAGCTTAAAGATATACCTGATATTTTAGTATAAAAATGACATTTCTGAACATTAAGTAATGGTAAAAAAATAATTTAACGATTTGGACTTGATCTTTTGCCGACTATTAGTACTTAAAAAATGAGCCGTAGCCCTGCCATCAAGCCAAGCTTGTGCAATGACACAAAAGGGTTGAAGCACTCACATTCAACAAAATCGCTAACTCCAATTTCGATACCTTATTATTTTACCATTACTAAGTAGTCGAATGTCCACTAGTATATGACAATCGCAAGAAAGCTAGACTTTGTGTGTTCGTTGAATTGTTGATCTATTTATTGCACAAAATTCCCTTGATTTCACTTTTTTTGGTCAATAATTACTAGTTAAACAGATAAACATATCAACATTATAAACAGAAAAAAATTCTCGCGATCACCTTATCCCATTAGGAAGACAACAGCCCGTGCACAATTTGGAAATAATTGATAATCAAAAGATTATAAGACAACACAATAAAAATGTAACTCTTTGAATATCAAATTTTTGTGTTCGATGTGTCCTTTCTGGTTCAAAAATTATACGGACTATTGTCATTAAAAGGTGAACATTTAATAACGAAAACGAAACATGAAATTAAGAAACCTTATTAGCTATTTGGAGACCATTGCCCCTCTAGCTTATCAAGAAAGCTACGATAATTCGGGTTTGATTGTAGGAGATGAAAATATGGACATTACGGGTGTGATGTGTTGCTTAGATTCTACGGAAGCAGTAGTGGAAGAGGCTATCAAAAAAGGCTGCAATGTAGTAGTCGCGCATCATCCGATTGTATTCAGGGGAATAAAAAGTCTGACGGGAAAAAATTACGTAGAGCGAGTTGTCTTGAAAGCGATTAAAAAGGAGGTTGCTCTTTATGCTATTCATACTAATCTGGACAATGTCTATCATCAAGGTGTAAATGCCAAAATTGCAGAACGTTTGAAATTGAAACATACTGCTATTCTCGACCCCAAATCGGTTCATCAAAAGCTGACGATATATGCACCCGCTGCACAAAGCAATGCGGTGAAAGCATACTTTGAAGATTTACCAAAATTACTTAAAAAAAGTATCTCTTCCCTTGCGGTGCAGAATCAAAACCAAGCCAGCTTAAAAATGGAAGTGCATTTTCCTAGTTTTCAGCAGCAGCAGATTTTAAATATTATCCAAAACATACAAAAAGAAATAAGTCTTACTTACGAAATCAATAAGATCAGTAAGATCAATGGACAAGTTGGTTCAGGTATGATTGGTGAATTGGAAAAATCTATATCAGAGAAAAAGTTCCTAGCCTATCTAAAGGAAAACATGCAAGTTGATGTGGTCAAGCACACTCAACTATTGGATAAAAAAATAAAACGAGTGGCGGTTTGTGGAGGAGCAGGTGGCTTTTTGTTGCCTGCCGCCATTCGGAAAAAAGCAGATATTTTTATTACTTCTGATTATAAATACCACGAATTTTTTGATGCGGATAAGAAGATTATTATTGCAGACATTGGACACTATGAAAGTGAGCAGTTTACTATCGAATTATTGCAATCCATTATTTCCGAAAAATTTGCTAATTTTGCGATCTTTTCGACAACGATAGATACAAACCCAGTGTTTTATTATTAGTTTTTTGTTTTGGCTAATCAAAATCAGAGTAAAAAGTCTCGTAAAAGGCTTTCTTATAAGCTAACTTTCCTACTTCACCTCAGTAGTTAGTCAAGCTAATATTGTTGGGTAACTTGGTGACTTTTGAATTGATGGTCAAACAGTTATGCCCCCCATTGGTCACTCAATCCTAATAAATAAACTATTACCTTTACCGAGATACTATCTAGCTAATAGATCAACAACCAATCAATACAAATATAAATAAATCTACATGGCAGCAAAGAAAGAACTGACGGTGGAAGAAAAGCTCAAACAGCTTTACGAACTTCAATTGATCGACAATGAACTAACAGAATTGCACATCTTAAAAGGAGAACTTCCAATGGAGGTCAAGGATTTGGAGGATGAAATTGAAGGACTAGAAACGCGATTAAACCGAGTACAAGACCAGATCGCTGATCAAGAGTCAGAAATAGGCAGACATAAAGCCAATATAGAACAAGCAAATAACTTGATCTTACGTTACACCACGCAATTGGATAATGTAAAGAACAATCGAGAGTATGAAGCCTTGACCAAAGAGGTAGAAATGCAAAATCTTGAAATTCAGCTATCTGAAAAGCGAATACGAGAGGCAGACCTAGTTATTGCAAAGAAGAAGGAAAACGAAGAAGATACGCAAGGAAAATTGGATCAAAAGCGAAAAGATTTAGAGCGCAAAAAAGTAGAACTGCAAAAGATTTCGGAAGACACGGAAAAACAAGAGAAGAAGTTGCTGAAAGAGTCAGACAAGTTGCGTAAAAATATAGAAAATCGCTTATTAAAGGCTTACGATCGAACGCGCACTTCCTACCGCAATGGTTTGGCAGTTGTTCCTGTAGAGCGTAATTCTTGTGGTGGCTGTTTCAATCACGTCCCACCTCAAATTCAATTGGAGATCGGAATGCGCAAAAAAATCATTGCCTGCGAACATTGTGGACGCATCCTCGTGGACGGCAATATTTTAGAGACAGCAGCAGTTTGATGAAAGGATAATAGTTGAAGTACTTTAGCAATTATCAAATATGACCGAAGGAGTAAGTTTTTGTTGTGTAAAAACATACTCCTTTGGGCTTTTCGGAAAAGTTCATTTGGTAAATGCTAAATTATAGATCAATCCTCATGCGCATCGGCATCAATACTCGCTTTCTACTTAAGGATAAACTGGAGGGCATAGGCTGGTTTACTTATGAAGTGGCAAAGCGTTTGGTAGAACAACATCCCGAAGACGAATTTCTCTTCTTTTTTGATCGCCCTTACGCTACTGACTTTGTTTTTGCCGAAAACGTTCAACCAGTAGTCCTTTTCCCGCCCGCTAGACATCCTGTCCTATTTTATATTTGGTTTGAATACGCGCTCGCAAGAGCTTTAAAGCGATACAAAGTAAATGTACTGCTATCTCCTGATAATTTCTGCAGCTTACAAACAGATGTTCCAGTTGTGTTGGTAATACATGACCTAGCCTACGCACATTTTCCAGATCAGTTGCGCAAACGTGACCTGTGGTACTATCGCCACTTTATGCCAAAATTTATTCAAAAAGCAAATCACATTGTGAGCGTCTCTGAATATACCAAATCAGATATTCTAAGAAAACACGTGACAAAAGCAGAGAAAATAAGCGTCGCTTGCAACGGCTGTAAGTCTAGCTTTCGAGTCCTATCTATAGAAGAAAAAGAAGCGATCAAAAGGCAATATACCGAGGGGAAAGACTATTTTTTTTACGTTGGGGCAGTACATCCACGCAAAAATGTACATCGCTTAATTGCAGCTTTCAATCAGTTCAAACAGCATACAAAAAGTGACCTACATCTACTGATTGCAGGAAAATGGAGTTGGCAAACGAGTGCCGTGAAAGCAATCTATGATTCCTCGAAGTATGCCGCAGATATTCATTTTTTAGGCTATGTTTCGGAAGAGCAACTTCCTAAACTAATGGGAAGTGCCTTGGCTTTGACTTATGTTTCTACTTTTGAGGGCTTTGGTGTGCCGCTACTAGAAGCCATGCACTGCGAAGTTCCAGTTATTACATCCAATATTTCTTCCATGCCCGAAGTCGTCGGAGAAGCTGCTTTGCTGGTTGACCCTTTCCAAGTAAATTCTATTGCAAAAGCAATGGAAAGCATATACCAAGATAAAGATTTGGTCAAAGAGTTGGTTGAAAAAGGAAAAACTCAGCGAGAAAAATTCAGTTGGGATAAAGCAACGGATGTAATTTATCGAGCTTGTAAAAGCCTAATAATCAATTAACTACGTTTTGTGGTTTTCCGTTTAAAAATGCCTTAATGTTTTCTACACAAGTCTGAAGAAGACGGGTTCTAGCCTCCACAGAAGCCCAAGCAATGTGAGGCGTGACAAGACAACGATCTAATCCAAGTAAAGGGTGATGCTCTGGCGGCGGTTCACTGCTCAAAACATCCAAAGCTGCTCCTGCTAATCGCTTATTTTCTAATGCTTTTTTTAAATCTAGCTCGTTAATTAAGCCACCTCTGCCCGTATTGATGAGATAGGCGGTTGGGCGCATCCTATGGAGCAAATCCCGATTGACAATTTGTTGATTATCTGCGCTTAAGGGTGCATGTAAGCTAACGAAATCACTTGCTTCAAACAATTGCTCAAGCTCTACGAAATCGACGCCAAGTCTGGCATCTCGAACAGGATGCCTATGGGTCGCCAAGACTTCCATCTCAAAGGATAGCGCAATATCTGCTACTTTGTTTCCGATCTTTCCCAAGCCATAAATTCCCATTGTTTTTCCTGCTAGTTCGTGAATAGGATTTAAGGTGTAACAGAAATCAAGGCTATTTGACCAAACTCTTTTTTGTACACTATCATTGTGAGCCACCACCCTATTCAATAGTGCCAACATAAGTGCAAAAACGTGCTGTGCTACACTACTCGTACTATAGCCAGAAGCATTGCAAACTGGAATATTTTGGGCTCTTGCAGCTGCCGTATCTATATTATTGTAGCCCGTTGCCATCACACCAATGTACTTGAGATTGGGTAATGTTTCTATTATTTCTTTAGTGATTGGTACTTTATTGGATAAGATAATATCGGCATCTTTTGCTCGCTGAAAAAGATTTTCCTTCTCGGTTCGATCGTAGATTGTCAAATCTCCCAAGGCTTCTAATGCTTTCCAATCTAAATCACCAGGATTGAGCGCATAGCCATCTAAAACTACAATTTTAGGCATATTGATTTTGTTATTAGTTTAATACCTTGTAAACTAATTCTACTTTAAGACCCTAAAACCAAATCATAGCAGGATGCCCAAAGGCGTAAATTTTTATTGCATAGAAATTTACGCCTTTGGGGTTTTCGGACGCAGAGCGAATTTCTTCTGATTTTTCAGAAAAATCAGAAGAAATTCGCTCTCCGCCTAAAGAAACCCATTGAAAACACAAAGAAAAAACAAATTTTTTCTTTGTGTTTTCAGTGATTTAGAACTAGGCTGACAAGAGTCTTAATGTAGCACTAAGTTTCTTTGCATTTTAAATAGAGGATTTTGAGGGAGAAATTCCTTAGAATTTCGAGTTTCAAAAAACCTATCTGCCGCCGTCGAAGACGGCGGCGAACAAGGGGTGAGGGAGAAAAAAGGGTTTTCTAAAACCCTTTTTTCTCCCTCAAACTCCCTCCGACACTATCAACTTGACTGGCGACTAAGGCTGCAAAGAACTATCCAGTACTGCTTTTTGGAATTTCTTCACTTCAGATTCTTTTTTATTGTTGAGCCGCTGACCAAGCACTTTTACCCTTATGTCCTTTGAAGGCGCACTTTCTTTAAAATCGCTAATGATCTCAACAACATCTTGATCTATATCAATGGATTTAGAAGCATCAATGATGACTTCTGAGCCTTGTGGAATGTGGTTCAAAGTCTGCAAAATAGCTGCTTTATTCAAGAAAGAAACATGTTCTGACAACTCAAGGCGAATAGGCTTTCCTGGCTCGTGTTCTTCTGCTTCAAAGAAATAAGGCTTCTTATAATTGCTGTAAAGGATGAAGAAAATCGCAACTGCCATACCTAAACCTATGCCAATTAATAAGTCTGCGAATACTATACCGAGAATGGTAATCATGAAAGGAATAAAGTGTGTCCATCCAAGATTATACATAGATTTGAACAAAGCAGGCTTCGCTAACTTATAACCTACTAAGAAAAGGATCGCTGCCAGACTTGCTAGTGGAATTAAGTTTAGAATATTTGGAATTGCCATAGCACACAACAACAACAATATACCGTGCACAATAGCAGATGCTTTGGTACGACCACCCGACTGAATATTAGTAGAACTTCTTACAATTACTTGTGTAATTGGTAAGCCTCCGATTAAACCAGACATCATATTACCGACACCTTGTGCTAACAATTCTTGATTGGCAGGTGCTACACGTTTATATGGATCCAATTTATCAGTTGCCTCTAAGCAGAGTAGCGTTTCTAAACTAGCCACTAATGCAATAACACCAGCCGTCATATATACCTGCGGATTCGTGATTTGACTAAAATCAGGAAATGTAAATTGGCTAAAAAAACCAGTAATATTGTCTGGTACAGGAATACTTACCAAGTGTTTTGCTTCCAGCGAAAGTCCGCCTGCTTTACCAAACAGTAAATTGAAGAGGATGCCTAGTGCAACTACGACTAATGGTCCTTGTATGATCTGGAAGATACGCTGCTTTTTCATAAAGGGCTGCTCCCAAAGAATCAAAACCAATATGGAGATGACTGTGATAACCACCGCCCCTAGTGTCAGGGTATCAAAAAAATAAGGTATCTGAGTAAAAACATTATGTCCTTCTACTGCATCTGCTCCTAAAGCAAATTGAACCTGTTTTAGAATAATGAAGATACCGATACCTGAAAGCATCCCCTTAATCACGGATGTAGGAAAATAATAACCAATAATCCCTGCTTTCAGAAATCCTAAAATCACTTGAATAATACCTGCTAGCACAACTGCTACCAAGAAAACCTCAAAGGCTCCTAAATCTTGAATGGCAACTAATACGATTGCCGCCAAACCCGCGGCTGGTCCACTGACGCCTAGCTGTGAGCCACTCAAAGCACCCACAACGATACCACCTACGATACCCGCGATGATACCAGAGAAAAGTGGTGCTCCTGAAGCCAAGGCAATGCCCAAACAAAGCGGAACAGCTACCAAAAATACAACTACACTAGCTGGAAGGTCATTCTTTAAATTGGAGAAAATACCAGTAGGAATTTTATTATTTTGATCCATCTTAGAAATCTTTTAATTGCAACACGATCACTGATATGTCAATGTACTTTGACGTGTGATTTATTGCATATTACAACGCGGATAGCTTAAATCCTCTATCCATTTCGTTTGATTGAAAAAATTTGGAAATCTTGTTTTAATGTGTTCGCCAAACTGATGATTAAAAATGGAGAATTGAAAATAAACAAAACTAGGCAAACATATTCATTTGATAATGAACGCTTTATAAATTATTTCTCTTTGTAATTTTCAATTTATGAAGCAAGTATCACAGACTGATTATTGTACAATCAGAAAGTAATACCAATCTAAAAAGCTATTGGAAATGTAATTGTTTGTTCACTCCTGTACACTTTCAGAAGTGAGAATCATTTGTACGAATCGTATTATTTATGCGGGAAATGAAACGCCTTCAGGAGGAGGAGTAGGCACTTCAAGATGATGCGTCCAGAAATAATCCCAAATGAAGAAAGAAGTTCCTTTGTGTGTGAAGAATTGTGTTTGATTATGGGATAGTCTTATTTCTTTATTGGAAAGTTCTTGCTCAACTTTTCGTTCTTCTTGAGATTCTTTTTTGTTTTCTTTTTCCTGTTCCCCCATTTTTATCAACTCAAATTGCTCCTCTGCGGTCCAGTAAAAACAAAGCTTGGCGTTGGCAACGAACAGGCTTAGAAAGATCACAATGGCGACTTCTACATTAAATAAGCGATATGTGCGGAAAATATTCAAATATGGGAGTGTAGTTGCTTTAGTCAATCATACTATAATACAAGTCACACTCTGCAAAGGTTGAGTTCAAATGTTTTTGGGTTTCTGATAATTCTTGCAATTCTTCCAATCGCTTCATTAATTGAAAGTACACGAGATAGCAGTTTGGTCAGGAGGGTCAAAACAGTAGATCACTAGTTTATTCTGTTCCCTTTATCAGTCTGAACACTTCTACTTTATCTTCTACTTGAATGCTAAGGAAATAAACGCCATTCGCCAAATTCTTACTCTGTACTATTTGGTTAAATGTCCCAGTAGTACTCGTCCAAATTGCTTGATAGTGTACTCTTCCCAAAATATCAGTCAGGAAAATCTGCACCTTTGCAGCTTTCGGTAGATTCAATTGAATAAAAAACTGATCGGTATAAGGATTTGGATAGATGTTGGCATTGTATAGTTGGGTCAATTCCTTCGTCCCGACGCTGCAATTGCTGATTTCAGGATCGTTTGCTACAGACAGCGTGAAAGTTGTGGAACAAGCTGTAGTAGGATTCGTAACTTCCAAACTATAATCACCCGAAGCATTGGAACAATAGCTACTCTCGTTCGCACCTTCAATTAATACGCCATCCAAAAACCACTGAAAATCAAAGCCTTCAAATAAGAACGCTTCTTCTATTTGTAGCAGATTGTTGTCGTTTCTGAATACAGGTACTGCTGGTGCTTCCGCCAGATTGAGCGTCACCATATCCGTTGACGCGACCGTGCAGCCTTCTTCATCGGTATAAGTGACTGAATAAGTACCGCTTGCACTGGCGATTAATTCTGCTGATGTTGCCCCTAGAATTTCTTCACCATTAAGCAGCCACTGCAAACCTTCTTCGTAAGGACGAGCAATGATGCGTATGCTATCTCCTTCGCAGCCTGTCGTGACATCAGGCATTTCTATGGTCGGTGGAGGTGGAAACGCAAAGAAAAATTCCGTAATGATTAAGCTGTCGCAGCCGCTTTGATTGCTTAGAAAAAGGGTATCCAAACCTACTCTTGTGAAGTCGCAAGTAATATCTTGTAAAAAAGTAGTGTCAGGCGTACCGAGCAGATTGGTTGTTGTAATAATCAAACTATCACAACCCAATTGATTGATGAAAGCAGCTGTATCAATACCCACCATACTTACATCACAAGTTGTGTTATTGATAAAGAGTAAATCTTTATCTGAAAAAGTAGTATTGATAACAACAACGCTATCGCAGCCCGCTTGATTTTGTAAATTGAGAACGCGCTCGCCCACGCCTTCTGGGTTGCAAGTTGTTCCTTCTAAGAAAGTGGTGTCAGATGCCAGTAGCATATAGTTGATAATGACAATGCTATCGCAATTGAATTGATTTTGGAAAGTTAGGGTTTCTGTGGGTGCTTGATTTCTGTCGCAAGTCACCGCTTCTAGCATTGTATTTTCTGATCTGCCGTCCAAAGTTGCTGTGATAATCAAACTATCGCAGCCCAATTCGTTGAGCAAAAAAGTGGTATCTATTCCGAAATCCATTGGTTCGCAACTGTATTGCTCTAGGCTTTGCTCGTCAAATCTAATTTCCGTTTCAATGCGAGCTTGGATTTCATTGGTACAGCCCTTCGCGTCTTGTACCAGAAAGGTATAATTGCCTTCTGCTAATTCTTGAAAAGCCGCACTTGCTTGAAATGCCATACCTGAAATCCCAAAACGATAGGGTGGATGATCGCCAAAAGCTGCTAAAACAACAGTTCCTGTTGCCTCTGAACAAGTGATATTGCTCAAACTTTGAACTTCAAGTAAGGGCAAAGCATTGATAGTCAAAGCAATGGCTGTTCGCATAGTACTTTTGCAGTTAGACGCCAATTCTACGGTTTCTGCATAATAAGTTCCTGCGACTTCTGGCGTAAAAGTAGCACTGTTCGCTAAGAGTAAATTGCCTCCTGTAGGCGCATCGTACCAATTGATACTCAAATTTTCGTCGCCGCTTACTGCGCTCAATTCAGGTAAATTTTCCCCTTCGCAGATTTCTACATCTCCCTCACTCGCAGGCGCAGCAAGAGCAGGACAAGAGCAATCGGGTGCAGTGATCGCCTGCACCAAAATACAGCCCGATTCATTTTCAATAGTAATTATCACATCTTCTTGGGCAGGCACAGCGACAATGCGAAACATGCCATTTTGTCCTCGCACGACTACCCCCTGCGAGGCTTCTACTTCGTTCGTTACATCGGTGATGATGTCCAATTGGTAATCGTCTCGACTGTCTGAACAAGTTGCCGTACTGATGACGGAAAAGCTTGGTAAGTCATTTTCAATAACGCGAACACTCTTACTAGATTCACAGCCATTTTCACTGGTTACGGTCACGCTGTAATCACCCGCGCCTACTTCTACACTTTGAGTAGTTGCTCCATTACTCCAAAGATAACCTTGTCCTGAAGTAGCGGTAAGTTGAGTATTATCGTCACCACAAACTGCCGTTTCACCCAAAATTTGAACTTCAAAAGGAGGAAATTCCGTGATATTAATCGTTTCTACTTTCTCGCAGCCGTCTGCACTCGTTACAGTTACGCTGTAATCACCTGCACCAACAACGACTGTCGCACTACTTTGCCCACCCGACCAACGATAGCTCGCACCACCACTTGCCGTCAAGGTGCTGTTTTCATTCGCACAAACTTGGGTCGCACCGCTAATATTGACTTCAAAATCTGCAAATTCTTCGACTCGGTAAGTCGCTACTTTCTCACAGCCGTCCGCGCTCGTTACAGTTACGCTGTAATCACCTTCACCGACCACAACCGTCGCACTGCTTTGCCCACTCGACCAACGATAGCTCGCACCACCACTTGCCGTCAAGGTGCTATTTTCATTCGCACAAACTTGGGTCGCGCCACTGATATTAATATCAAAATCTGCAAATTCTTCAACTCGGTAAGTCGCTACTTTCTCGCAGCCGTCTGCACTCGTTACAGTTACGCTGTAATCACCCGCACCAACAACGACTGTCGCACTACTTTGCCCACCCGACCAACGATAGCTCGCACCACCACTTGCCGTCAAGGTGCTGTTTTCATTCGCACAAACTTGGGTCGCACCGCTGATATTAATATCAAAATCCGCAAATTCTTCGACTCGGTAAGTCGCTACTTTCTCACAGCCGTCCGCGCTCGTTACGGTTACGCTGTAATCACCCGCACCAACAACGACTGTCGCACTACTTTGCCCACTCGACCAACGATAGCTCGCACCACCACTTGCCGTCAAAGTGCTGTTTTCATTCGCACAAACTTGGGTCGCGCCACTGATATTAATATCAAAATCCGCAAATTCTTCGATACTCAAATCGCCTATTGCTTCACAGCCGTCCGCATTACTTACAGTGACTGAATAGTTGCCACCTCCTACCATGATGCTTGGCGTCGTCGCACCCGTACTCCACAGAAAAGCAGTGCCGCCGTTGGCAGTAATCGTAGTCATTTCACCTGCACAGATTTGCGTCGCGCTTGCGCTTAGATTTGCTACTATTGGTTCTGCTGCTTCCGCAAAAAAGAAATCACTATTGGGGCTGGTGCATAAAGAATTGGGATCAATAATAGCGGCATAATAATTTCCTGCTATTGTAGGACGATAAGTAGCAGTATTCTCTGCAACTTCGTTGTTGTTTTCATCAAACCACAAAACGACTTGATCACTAGCGGCATCGACTCGCAACAATGGAAATCCTTCGCAAGCAGTTTCTGCCACTTGAATTTCAGGTTGCACTATACCTTCATTTACGATGACCACTACCCCATCACCGCCGTTGACTTCCGTGGCACAAGTTCCGTCTTCATTGGAAACAATTAATAAATAAAGTCCTTCGTCTGATTTTTGAATATTGTCTATGGTCAGCGAGCCGTTTGGATTGGCGGTCAGTTCTTGATTATCGCTTGCGCGTATCCAAGTATAATTGAAATCACCTTGGTTTTGTACATTGATGTTAATGGTTGCATTTTGACCAATGCAGTAAGGATCAGGTTCTGCGCTGACGTTGCCTGGACCTTCGGTGACAATCAAGAAATTCTCCGCTTCCCCCAAGCCACAAGGTCCAAGCTCCGGGTCAACCACTTGTACCAAATAGCCGCCTGCGTCGTCAGCATTCACGTTATTTAAGCGACAAACACGCCGATTTCGACAAGCCGTAATTTCGTTGCCGTCAGGGCCGAGCCAAGTATATTCGTAATTGCCGACGGGTGTTGCGGATAAGTTGATGTTTTGTCCTCTACACGCTACATCTTCGGATATATTGAGGCGTACTGCTTGGGGCAATCCTGGCAGAACGAGCACTTCAAAATCTAGAAAAGCTTGTCCTGCGCAACCTGAATTGGGATCAAAGACCACAGCGGAATAAAGACCTTCATCCTGTACGCTTGCTTGATTGATTGGGCAATTTGGACGATTTCTGCAAGCTGTGATTTCATCGTTCTCTGGATTAAGCCAACTAATTTGTGCTGCACCAGATACACCACCTATTCTCAATTGTGTACTTTCTCCTTCGCAAAGATCAACGGTACGATTAAGCGCAATGGGTGCAGTTCCTCTTTCTCCGCGTACCGCGACACGGTTGATGAAGAAAGACTCTCCTGCTGATTGATTTCCTCCTATGATCGTTACAGTTATACTATTGCCACACACGCCTTGGATATCATTGTAAGTGTCACCAAATGACGTTCTGCCATTTAGTATATTTGCGTAGTTTTTTCTACCACTAGCCGCTCCTGACACTATTATACTAAGATCATCGTAGCAGTCTTGATTGGAACAGGAATTTGGAGCATTTTCAAAAGGATTTCCGATGCCACTTACTTCTACCGATACACTCACATTCACATAGTTGCGAATATTGATTGGTCCAGTTGTCCATCTGTTGTTGTTCGCTCCTCCGTCATTGCCACTTGGACCACAACCAGAGCCTTCATAATCGGTTATCTCGAAGCTATTTCCATTTGCCCCAAAAGTACCACCATCGTTGCAGCCATCCGTTCCAGAGGCCGACCAGCCACCACCAACCGCTCCACTAGCCCCTCCACTCGTACCACTTCCACTGAAATCCGCATCGTAAATAAGTACTGCTTGTGCTTGTGTGTATTGAAAAGAAGAAAGAAGACCAAATAGTAAAAGCGTACTAATTTTGTAAAGTAGTTGCATAGGTATAGTGTTTAAGTTTGGTAGTTTGCGCTAGATGTTGATTACACATCAGAATATCCAATGCCTAAAAGTAAGCCATAAAAATTGAATAGAATATTATTTTTTTGTAAACATTTGGATTGATGCGAACTGCTTACAGGAATTACCTGTAAGGTGCCATTGTTTCTGCTCAATTTTTCAATGCTTGAACAAAACGCTTCACCTTTTCTATATCTTTCAAAGCAGGTGAGATTTCAAATTTACTGTTGATGTCCACTCCGAATAATTGTGGTGCATCCAGTTTGCGAATGGCTGGGACTTCGGCTTCGCTGATACCACCACTTAGTAAAAAGGGCGTGATGCCTTGATAATGCTTTAATAAATCCCAGTTGAAGGTGACGCCATTTCCGCCAGGCAGCTCTCCTTTCGTATCGAATAGAAAATAGGCGCAGTGTCGTTCATAAGTTCGGACATATTGAAAGTCTTCTTCGGTCGCTATGGAAAAGGCTTTGATGATTTTTGCTTTTCGCATGCTGCTCATGCTCCATAGAGTGTTCAGTTCTTGACAATATTCAGGACTTTCATTGCCGTGTAGCTGCACGTAATCCAAATGATAATCATGGACATAGTGTAAAATATCGTGGATGCGTATATTCACAAAAACGCCTACCTTTTTGATTTCGGATGCCCAATTTTCGTCGATCAATAAAGATTTGAGACTTTCCTCTTGGCTCACATCTCTGGGCGAGTTTTTGTAAAAAATAAAGCCCATCCAATCAATCTCTAATTGTTTCAGTGCCTCAATGTTTTCCGCTTTTCTTAGACCACAAACTTTTATATTCATAGGTATTGTAATGTATTAATACTTACGTTTCACTGATTTGAAAATCAAGAAATCAAAATTTAATCCTGTTTATAAAATAAAAAACACCTTTTTGAAAAATTTTATGGAATAAAATTTTTCAAAAAGGACTCTTGGACAGAGAGAAAAAATCAAAAATTGAAAATTTTGATTTTTTCTCTCTGTCCAGAGGGGTAATTGAAATTTTTCGCAGAAAAATTTCAATTGTATGTAGCACTTCTGTTGCAAATTCATTTTTTCAAAATAGATTTCAGCGAAACGTGAGTTGATACACAAAGAAACAAAAA
>JBCCRX010000113.1:0-16217 GCA_039201015.1 Bacteroidota bacterium
AAAAGACTAAACAAAATAAACTCGCCCTAAGTATTGTTTTTCAAGCTTTTATTCACGGGCTGCGCCAAGCTTCAGCTCTGTTTAGCACCTTGTTTTGGCTCATACAGTATTTTGTTTTTAACGCCTTTTTGGCACTTTTTTTACTAAAAGAAATTAGGTCGATTTTGATAATTCCTCAAAAAAATTCAGACAACCAATATTTCATCAGTACTATCATTTTGAAAGAGAAAGTTTGAGAGGTTGAGCGTTTGAGAGGTTGAGCGTGTAAATGTTTCACTTTTTCCTTTCTCTCATTCTATGGTAGCGGCTCAAGAGAAGCCATTTTGAAACAGTATGATATGACAACACTACACAAAATCACTCTTTTTTTGCATACCTAAACGATCATGATTACATTCGCAAAAATTACAAGAATGGTTAGCGGTTGTCGATTAATGACTTGCCGCTCCTTATAAAAAGCAAAAAAATGCTTGATTATAGAAATACAAAGTTAGTGATAGACCGAGCGACTGTGGAGGAAGGCAAAATTGCTTGGCGCAGCCCCTCCAATTTGGCTTTAATCAAATATTGGGGAAAGCACGGAAGGCAATTACCCCGCAATCCATCTATTAGTTTTACGCTAGAAAGTGCGTTCACAGAAATGCTACTAGAATATCGTCCAAAGAGTGCTAGTGACGATGATGAAATCGCATTGGAATTTTTATTTGACGGAGAAGCGAATGAAGCTTTTGGCAGTAGAATCAAAAATTTTCTGGAGGGCATTACAGACATTTTTCCTTTTCTAAAACAACTCCACCTTAAAATCAACTCTGCCAATTCTTTCCCGCATTCTTCGGGCATCGCTTCTTCTGCTTCCAGCATGAGTGCATTGGCTCTTTGTCTTTGCACTTTAGAAGCCAATTTATTTGATACGCTAGAAGAGGATGAAGCATTCGATCAAAAAGCTTCTTTTGTAGCTCGCCTAGCTTCGGGCAGTGCCTGCCGCTCTATTTATCCTAAACTCGCGCTTTGGGGAGAGACTCGCACCGTAGAAGGTTCTTCTGATTTGTATGCGATTCCATATACCCAAATACAGGAAGTATTCAGTAGCTTTCACGACGATATATTGATTGTGAGTGCGGGTGAAAAGAGCGTTTCTAGCAGTGCAGGACATGCACTTATGGAGAATAATGTTTATGCAGAAGCACGTTATCGGCAAGCAAATCGGCGAATGGATCAGTTGCTAGAAGCCTTACAGGACGGCGACTTGAATACTTTTGGGCAAATCGTGGAAGACGAAGCCCTCACTTTACACGCTATGATGATGAGTTCGCATCCTTCTTATTTGTTGATGTTGCCCAATACCATTGAACTAATCAATCGCATCCGAGCATTCCGCGCTGATACCCAACATCCTGTATATTTCAGCTTGGATGCTGGCCCAAATATTCATTTACTTTATCCAGAAAACATCGTACACGAAATTCGCCCTTTTGTGGATGAACAACTTGCTCCGCTTTGTCAAGAAAGTAGCTATTTACCAGATTGGGTAGGAGAAGGGCCAGAGGAGTTGTAGCTTCTGGCTTTATTTCTCTTGTTCTTCTTCTCACTAAAAAGATATCTTTCCTTGTTTTAGTCATATTCTAGCTGCTAACTGCTAATTTTCAACTTCTTAACAAGTTTTTCTAAACAGCGCAGGTAAAAAATACCGTTCTGATGATGGAAGCGCGATTGCTTCATCTAATTAAATAGAACAATATTAATGAAACGATTTATTCTTTGTTTGAGCCTTTTTTGTTTTGCAATATCCATCAGCACTGCACAAAAAGCGAATGTACGACCTACTTTGGATAAAATATCTGGCGAAGCGGTGAAAGCACCCAAAAGTCCCTTGGCTTCTTCTTACATGCAGAAAGGAGATGCTTATGTGCGTGTAGTTTACAGTCAACCACACCTTAGAGGACGGGACATGCTTGGTGGGAAAAACCCCTACGGCAAAATGTGGCGATTAGGGGCGAACCAAGCTACAGAGATATTTCTGACGAAGGACATCAAAATAGGAGGAGAAGAATTGGAAGCAGGTGCATACAGTATGTTTGCTATTCCCAATGCAGATAGCTGGACGCTTGTTTTTAGCAATCAATTGGGACAATGGGGCGCGTACAATTACGACGAAAGCCAAGATGCACTGCGACTAGAAGTAAAAGTACAAAAAGCACCAAAGACCTTTGAAGCAATGAGTATATGGTTTGGTGATGAAGGAGAAGCGATTAATTTTGCTTGGGGCGAAGCTTGGGTAAATGTGCCAATAGCGTTGTAATCAAGAAGCTCCTTGTGGATATTAAGGAGAGCAAACCACTAAAGCTCCTAGTAGCCAGCTGCGAAGTCATTGAACCACAAAAGAAACAAAAGAACACAAAGAGAGAAAATCAAACTTTGTGTCCTTCGGTTTCTTTGTGGTTCGATTTATTTCAATATCTACTAGTGAGTATCAATCACTACTATTTCTTCACCACAAAGGCTTGACTTGCAAAACCTTGCTCCGTAATGACTTTCAAGAAGTATTGTCCTTGTGGCAAGCGCGATACGTCGAAGATCGCTTGATCTATTTTTACTGCGCTGTCGTTGCCTTGTTCAAACAATAATTTGCCACTAACATCCAATATCTGATAGGTCAAATAGCTAGAAACTTGCTCCAGATTTAAAGTAGTCTGCAATCGTTCGCTTACTGGATTCGGAAACAACTCTAAATTGAATGCACCTTCCGCCAATTCTTCTACTTTAGTATCAATTTTGCTAATGATGATAGAAGAAGCAACGGGCGCCCAAAGATCTGTGAATAAGAAAGCATTTTCGACATCTGGAATGATATCATCTGGCCAAGCATTGATACCCAAATAAGGACGATCGATGTCCGTAAATTCTCCTCTAGAACTTTCTAGGTTCAGAAATGGTAGATAATCTAATCCTTCATCGAATCCAATAAAAACACTCTCACTACCCCTATATCGAATACCTAGAATATAATTTTTGTTATCTTCTGGAATCGGAATAGTCGTTTCTTCCAATTCTTCAAAGTCCAATAGAGGCATTCTCAGCCAAGCAGAAGTAGCCGTTTCATCTCCCTCAAAAATATTAAAAGCAAAGGCTGCCACCGTCAATTCATCATTATTAAAAACACCGTCTTGGTTCAGGTCATTCCACTCATAGATGTAAGCCTCAATAAATATATTGGCTAAACTATTCGCATTGGTAGATACGAAAGCAACGACACTATCCATTTGAAAGCCCAATCCATTTGGAAAATTGAAACCAGTGAGGAATTCAATATCTCCACCACCGCCAGTAGTATAAGAATTTGTTCTAGCTGGACGATCATTGGCGGCATCCCACCTCGCTTTAGAAATAGCATTTTCTGTAAAAGCAAAAGAAACTTCTGCCGAATTATTATTTGCGTCGGTTTCTACACTATCACTAGAAACGGCATAGCTCACTTCGTAATAACCCAATCTTGGCGTAGGCTGAAAATCATCGAATACGACGAAAACGGAAGAATCAATCTCAATGGTTTCTACGGTGAAGCTATCTTGATACACCACTTCTTGCTCTGTACCTTCAAAATTTTCGTAAACAATACTGGTTCTCACTTGCGCATTGCTGGCGTCGTTGTTTCCTAAATTATTAACGACTGCACCTGGTGTAATTACCAAAGGATTATCTTCATCATATTGCGACAAAGGCAAAGAACCCAAAGGCCCATTCACAACGTCGCTGGTTTCCGTTGCGATGTCATTGATACTAATCTGCTCCAAAATTTGTACATCGTCGATGACCCAAAAATAAAAATCACCGTCGAATATGAATTTAATACGCACTAGCGGCTGTCCTGCTATCTCTGGAATATCAATCAATCTTCGTTCGGTTCCTACTATAGACGTTTCTTCAGAAGTTCGCACATTGTCCGTTTCTACCAATATCGGTGATGCCCAAGTCTCGCCATCATCCAAGCTGTAAGAAATAAAGGCATCTCCGTTCAAACGCTCATAGTTTTGGTAGAAAGACAGGATGGCTCTTGGAAAATTAGACGCATCTATGGTCGGAGATATAAGTTCTGCTGATTGATTTGGATAGGGAGGACCTGCATCTATTGCCGCTTGATTGTAGAAGAGTGCGTCAAAGACCACCGCACCGTCACAAGCGGTTGGCGACTGAATGTTCAGTGTAGTGCTCCACTCAAATACAGTCGTATCAGAACCTAGTCCAACGGTCGTCCAGCCATTAAAACCACCTGCGAAACCACCTTCTGTAGTATCATCTCCCCAAAGAACTTCCGCAGAGGTATCAAAATCAGGTAGCTCTGGTCCAGTAATGACAATTGTACCCGAAGCAGCTCTGATTTCAGCACAATCTGCTCGTGAAATCATAAACACAGGTATGGTCACTTGATCTGCAAAATCGCCTGGGCCTCCCGCAAATGGCTCATCTGCTGTGTTCTGACAAATGATAATTGCCTTTGCACCAGCTTGTTGTGCGTTGAAAGCTTTGATACTAAAGTTACAAGAACCTCTATCTACCAATGCAACCAAATCTGTAAAATCTTCTGAGATGGCATTACATGCTTCTGTAGAACTAGTTTCATCCACGGCCACTTTGAAGTCGCCTGACACGACATCACAAGGATCGGTTTCTCCAAATGAAGTGAAGGGAACTGCATTGAACGGACCTATTGTACCGTCGCTGGTTTCTACGGTTATATTGAATTGAGCGCATAGTGTAAATGCACTAGTCAAAGCCGCCGATAAGATCAGCAACCTAAGATAGTTATAATGATGCATAATGAGTTTATTTAGAGATTAGGCAATTAATAGAACATTCCAATTTTGCTTAGCCACCTTTTGCTCAAATAAGGGAGTAGGTAAAACATACACCTACCCACCTTCTTTCTGTAGAGGATGAAGTGCTACAAGTCCGTATGAGCTAAGAAGAATAGGTAAAATGAGTAAGTTTATTATTTTCCTAATCCTTTAGTGAATAATCTGCATTGCTTTGAAACAAAGCCGTTGCATTAATTGACAATCAATTTATAACTGATGTTACGCACTAGTATATTTTGGTGCGAGAAATATAGTAGCTCTTCAAAGCTACCGTGTTTTGAATTAGAGTGGCTTATACCCGACGATTTTTAAACAAGTAGCACTTTGTGCCGTTCGCAATTTGGTGTTTTGCGTAACATGAGTTTGTAAAATGAAATGAGAGGAAAATAAAAAATTAGGAAGTTCCTAAATTGGTATTCGCCCCTACTATTTTTCAATCTCGAATAATAGCAATATGTTCCAAACAGTAGTATCTTTTTACTGAAAAGAACATAATTTTATTTTTATACCAATTCAGATTTGGTTGAATTTGAAGTTTAAATGTAGAGCTGTACGAAGTCTCGTTTTTGTTAACATCTTACTCGAAAATAGCCTAAGGCAATGTCAGAAAATCGTTCAACAAGTATGCTCCATAAATTGCTTCGGACGGAAACAAAAATTTTGGGGCGTACTTGTTGCGCGGTTTCAGAAGCATTACTGAAACTTATTTTGAGTATGGCTTAAAACTCCGTACACGCCTATGTTTAAATGAAGAAATACTCAAAGGAACCTAATTGCTTAACATTACAGGCATGACCAGCATCAAGATTTCTTCATTTTCCATGCTTTCAGAAGGCAAAAGAATGCCCGCGCGGCTCGGTCCAGAAAGTTCGAGTTTCACTTCATCCGATTCTAAGACATTTAACATTTCTATTAAAAATTTGGCATTGAAACCGATGGTCATTGGTTCGCCGTCGTAGGTGCAAGCAAGCTGCTCAGTAGCTTCATTAGAAAAGTCCAAATCTTGTGCAGAAACCGTCAAGCTACTCTCTGAAATATTCAAAATTACTTGATTGGTCGTTTTATTGGCATAGATGGCAATCCGCTTCATGCAGTTTTGAAAGTCACCTTTGTTGACAGTCAATAAATTAGGGTTATCTACTGGAATAACTGCATTGTAATCTGGATAGCGAGCATCTACTAGACGACATACCAAGTTGGTCTCTCCAAAGTCAAAGAAAGCATTCGATTTATTAAAGGAAATATTGACGTTTCCTCCATTGGGCAAGGCGGACTTTAACAAATTCATGGCTTTCTTGGGTACAATGAAGGCAGTGGATACATCGCTTGCTAGCTCTGTTAAAGTGTATTTGACCAGTTTATGGGCATCTGTAGCCACACTAATCATCTTACCAAAATCAATTTGGAGATAGACGCCCGTCATAGCAGGTCGCAATTCATCTGTACTAGTTGCAAAAAGTGTTTTAGCAATGATACGGCTCAGCGCAGGTGCAGCCACACTAATGCTATCTACCGATTCTGCTTCTGGCAAACGCGGAAAATCTTGTCCACTTTCTCCTGCCAAGCGGTACTTTCCGTAAGAAGAAGTAATTTCAATACCATTATTTTCGTCTGAAATATTGAAAGTGATGGGTTGCTGCGGAAGTGCTTTTAGCGTATCCAATAGGATTCTAGCTGGAATCGCCACTACCCCATCGGCATCTGCCATCACTTCTATTTTTGTGATGATCGAAGTCTCTAAATCCGTAGCCGCAATAGTTAGTTTTTCACCTTCTATGGTAAATAAAAAATCTTCTAAAATAGGTAAAACTGGATTGGAAGGAATGACACCACCCGCGATTTGCAGTTTATTCAATAATTCAGAGGAAGAAACGCTAAATTTCATATTCGTATTGGCTTACTTGTTAATGTATCTCAGCTAGCATTCAATAGTTTGAATGTAAGCTTTGTAAAACCTACAATACAGCGATAGTACAACGCTAATCGCAAAGATATGGTTTGAAGATTTAAAACAAAGATCAGTTACCAACAAAATGTGGAAAAAAATTATGGTTCATTATCTAGTAACTTCCCGTTACTCAATAACTTTTCATAAGATTTAAGCAAAATTAGTCCAGTAGTAGAAAATTACTGGACAAAGTCCGATTGACAGCTGAGAAATAAATTTACCCTCCACTTTCCATGTAGGGTATGAAACTTTTGTTTTACAAGACAAGCAAAGGATTTTACAAAAAGGAGGAGCACATTTGAGATAAATACCTCGCGTGTGCAAAACTAAATTTCCTCTTATTCTAGGATTTTTTTATCTATTTTGACTTACATTTGCGCGCAATTTGGAAAAAGTAAGCTGATGCTATGGTTAAGCACGTCATTTTTCAGGACTTAGGAACGATTTCCTACAAGGAAGCTTGGGATTATCAGCAGCAATTATTAGAAAAAGCCATTGCCCGTAAACGATCCAATCGAGGATTATTGCCTACTGATAGCGATTACCAGGCACAAAAACATCAACTGCTTTTTTGCGAACATCCGCCTGTATATACATTGGGAAGAAAAGGCGATACTGCAAATCTTCTTCTGAATGAAGCAGAACTCGAAAAAGAAGGCATCGAATTTTATAAAATTAATCGAGGTGGCGATATTACCTATCACGGTCCTGGACAATTGGTGGTTTATCCTATATTTGATTTAGAATGCTTTTTCACAGATGTTCATCGCTACGTCCGAACATTAGAAGAAATCATCATTCGGACGCTGTCCGACTATGGATTGAAAGGACAACGGGAAAAAGGTTACACGGGCGTTTGGCTAAAAGAAACGCTTGTACTTCCAAAACGGAAAATATGCGCTATTGGAGTGCATTTAAGCCGCTGGGTAACGATGCATGGCTTGGCATTCAATGTGCATCCTAATTTACAGCATTTCAACCACATCATTCCTTGTGGCATACAGGAAGAAGGAAAAAGCGTGACCAGTTTGGAAGTAGAATTGAACCAAACGATTGAATTGGAAGAAGTGAAGCAGAAAGTGAAGCATCAGTTTGCGGAGCAGTTTGAATTCGAGTTTGCTGCAACATCAATTTTGACAAAATGAAATTACATACAATGAAAGCCGATATACCACAACATAAAGTAAAAGACTTAGCGATTGCTGTCGTACCTAGAGAAGACGAGACGGATGAACTGTGGGACACCTATCTAATCAATCTAAAGCAAGTAGCCATAAAAAGCGTCTTGATTAGCTCCAAAGGCTACGGACGAGTGAATGGAGAACAAATGAAGACTACTACACTTCGACATTTTTTTGAAGAAATTGGTCCGCGCGAAGTTGTTCAAATCGAACCCATTCAGAGCAAATTATTTGACATCACTAATGAATATTGGGTTTCTTTTGTGGAACAAGACTATATGTACGACAAAAAATATATTTTCGTCATCGGAAGCATTGATACTTCTAACTTCACAACCATTCCTCTGGTAGAACGAAAAGGCGTGATGATTCGATAAGTACTTGCCTGATCATACCTATGATATTGGAAGGATATACCTAACAATGCAGTCTCCATACCTAACTAGGTGTATTTTTTATTTGAAGATCAATGTCTATTTTTGTGCTTCAATGTTTTATCCTTGGTTGGTCAGTAGTTTCCATGTCTTTTGAACTACAAAAGGAACAACAGCCTCACGCCTAAGACAGATACAATAAGGGAGTCGATAAGAACACAAAATACTGATAACCAGAATATTATACTCTTGTAGCCATTCGCCAAAACTTGCTTGTACTTGAATACATTCGGGCAGGTTTTACCGTACTGGATAGCAATAGAAAGGGAAAGTCAACCAAAAGAGTAAATGTTCACTAATTGTGTAAATGAGTACGATTTTAGTACATCAATATCAGGACAGGCTTCGGGTTGCCTGTCCTCTTTTTGCGCTTTTTGAGGCTCAATTTAAACAATAGTTCGTTTATACTCACGTTCCGCTGATTTGAAAATCAAAAAATCAAAATTTAATACTGTTTATACGATAAAAAATACCTTTTTGAAAAATTTTATTCCATAAAATTTTTCAAAAAAGGACTCTTGGACAGAGAGAAAAAATCAAAATTGAAAATTTTGATTTTTTCTCTCTGTCCAGAGGGGTAGTTGAAATTTTTCGCAGAAAAATTTCAATTGTATGTAGCACTTTTGTTGCAAATTCATTTTTTCAAAATAGATTTCAGCGAAACGTAAGTGTATAGTTTATCATCAAGAGATTATAGAAAAAAATAGCGAAAGTACCACTCTTTGATTATCAAATATTTGTGTTCTTTTTTCTTTTGTAATTCAAAAATTGTACGGACTATTCAAATGAAAGTGCATAAATTCAAGGAGATAAATGGATATACCTGAAAACAATCATCACCAGCAGCAAAATACCCTTTACGAGGGGCACAATGGCTATGTGGTATATTGCAGCCACTGCAAAGCATTCCATATCGCTTATGGTACGGTTTCTTTTGACCAAACAGAGAGCAGTTTATTGTCATTGATGGAAGTATTGAATTACAATTACCACCAATATCGCAATGCCTTCGATCCAGATTGCCGCTGTGTACAAATCATTACGCCGTTCACAGGATTTCGTTTTTTGCTCTCTACCAATGAACTCCTAGAATTTAGTGAAATGCTTCAACAAGCCTTTTTGGTTTTTGAAGCAGAAAGAATTGTTAACGATCAAAACTACAACTAAAAGTGAAACAGCGACAAGCAAGAACAGAGCAACGAAAAGCAACTTTTCTACATTGGCTTGCTCACGTAGAAGGCTATACCTCTGCTATTGACTTATATATATTGATGCGAAACAATGGCGTGAAAGTGAGCTACACCACAGTTTATCGCTACCTGTATCTGCTACACGAAGAAGGACTGCTCAACGTCAAGGTTTCAGAGAACAACGAAATGCAATTTTGCCGTTAAATTAAGCTGTACAGCAATAACCTTTTGACTTCTTATCTGTCTTACAATCAATACTAAATTTATTTGTCAATGGGTGTAAATACCACACGAAATTATTTATTTATCATGGGAACAAATATGCTGAACCTATCTTCATTTCTATACTCTTTAAGTTGGTGTCTATTTGCTGCCACTATCTTCACTGCTTGCAAAAATAATAAGCAGGAAACCGTATCCAGCGAAAAATTTGATGCCATAGCACAAAACTATGCGGAAATCGTTTTGGCGAGTTATCAAGACAGCTATGATGAAGCAGTGAAATTGAAGAACTTGATTGACGATTTTGTCGCCGATCCTTCGGAAGCAAAGTTTGAAGCGGCTAAGAATCAATGGCTACAAGCACGTATTCCTTATGGACAAACAGAGGCTTATCGCTTCTATGGCGGGCCAATAGATGACGAAGACGGACCAGAAGGTTTGATCAATGCTTGGCCAATGGATGAAAACTTCATTGACTATGTGGAAGGTGATTCAGACGCTGGATTGATTAACGATCCAGCTACCTATCCTGAGATTACAAAAGAAATCCTGACAAGTTTGAATGAATTTGAAACCGAAGAAAGCATTTTTACTGGCTACCACGCTATTGAGTTTCTACTTTGGGGACAAGACTTATATGACGACAGTCCAGGACGCAGACCTTACACTGATTACGTAACGGACGGAACAGGCACGGCTAGCAACCAAGCGCGCAGGGGCGAATATTTAAAAACCGTAGCAGATTTATTACTGGATCACTTGGATGCAGTGAAAGCAGAATGGGAAAAAGACGGTGCTTATCGAACTGCTTTTTTGAGCTTACCCAAAGATAAAATTGTCAATAATATTTTTACTGCATTGGGAAAATTAAGCAAAGGGGAACTTTCCGTTGAGCGTATGTCTGTAGCAGTTGAACTTGGGCATCAAGAACATGAACATTCTTGCTTTTCAGATAACACGATCTCTGATATTGAAGAAAATTTAAGAGGCATGGTCAATGTTTACACAGGAACTTATAAGCGCGTGGACGGCTCTACCATTACTGGTGAAAACTACGCCAATGTGGCAAATGCCTTGAATCCACAGAAAGCACAAGCAGTTACAACTGCTATTGCATCCGCCGAACAAGCCATTGGTGCTATTCCAAGTCCCTTTGATCGTGCAATTATTGAAGATAGCCAAGTCATTTTGGATGCAGTGACAACGCTAAAAGATTTGAGCGATGCTTTTGCAGATGTAGCAGTGGAATTGAAGAAATAGTTACATCCGATTTTGATAAATTTATGACATCGATATTTAAAAATCAATTAACTTTCGTCGGTTTTTGATCGTTTAAACTAGTCAGCAAGTGACCTTATTTAGTTCTTCGATGATTTCTGTAAAATGTAAATACTAGACTTTTGAAGATTGAGCTAGAAAGTACTGAATTCAAAGCATTTGAGTACAAAAATTAAAAAGTCTTACCTACTGAAATCAAGGAGTTGCAAAAATTGTTTAAGAACTCTCTTTAGCTTTATCAAATCGCGTCTTTAAATGCAATTAAGTGCTGTTCACATCTTAGCTGTAATATGGTGTTATTTGTGCCTTTGCTCCTGCGAATCGAACGATAAGATGCCTGCTAATTTAAGTGAAGAAGAACTGAGTGGTGGTGTCAATTTCACAAGCTACGATTTTGGGAAAGATGCCTTTGGTGGTGAAGGCAAAGGATTGAGTAGAGAGCAATCTGATTTGTTTGGAATTGGTAATTCACTATTTAAAGAAACCTGGGTTTCTGCGCCTGCTTCTGTGGCTTCTCTTGACGGTCTGGGTCCCATTTTCAATGCGACCTCATGTGGTAGTTGTCATTTTAAAGATGGTCGCGCTGCTCCTCCCGATGAGTTCGCGAAGCCTCGATCAGGTCTTCTATGGCGATTAAGTACTAATAGTGAATCGCTCCGAGGAGAACCTTTGCCACACACCGTCTATGGTGGTCAGATTCAAGACCGTGCTATATTAAAAGTAACACCAGAAGCCAAGGTGACTATCACTTATGAAGAGATCAAAGGTACTTATACAGACGGGAGTAGCTATAGCTTACAAAAGCCAACCTACCAACTTTCTGACTTGGCTTATGGCGAAATTAAGCAGCCTTATGAACTTTCTCCTAGAATTGCAACGCACTTGGCAGGTTTAGGCTTATTGGAGAGTATTTCAGAGGATGATATACTTGCTAACGAAGACGTAAATGATGAAGACAAAGATGGCATTTCGGGTAAAGCCAATTACGTCTGGAATGTGAAAGAAAAACGCAAAACACTCGGTCGATTTGGTTGGAAAGCCAATCAGCCCAATATCATTCAGCAGAACGCGGGTGCTTTCAATGGCGACATGGGTTTGACCAGCAGTTTTTTTCCAGAAGATGTCTTTACACCAGCACAAGAAAGCCAAAATCCTGAGATTATTAATGGTGGCTCACCTGAAGTAAGTGACAAACAACTGTTTGCAATTAGTTTCTACATACAGACACTTGCTGTTCCTGCAAAAAGGAACGTCAACACTCCTGAATATCGTACAGGACGCGAGCTATTTATGAGTATCGGTTGTGAATCTTGCCACAAAGCGACTTTTACGACAAAAGCGGGCAATGAGTTCCCTTTTCTAAATAAACAAAAAATATATCCTTATACTGACCTTTTGCTACATGATATGGGCGAGGGGCTAGCCGATAATAGTCCAGACTTCGACGCCACGGGCAGAGAATGGCGAACCGCACCGCTTTGGGGGGTTGGTTTGATAGAAACTGTAAGTAAACACACGCGCTTGCTGCACGACGGACGCGCCAGAAATGTAGAAGAAGCCATTTTGTGGCACGGCGGAGAAGCGAAACAAACGACCGAAAAATTTAAGAAATTGAGCAAGAAGGAAAGAGAGGATTTGATCTTTTTTGTGAATAGTCTCTGAGTGAGAGGACAGATTTAAGAAGATCGGCAATTTCTTATTTAGGGGATTTGTAATAAATAAGATACCCAAATTTTTAAGAATTATCGCAAACTAATACAAGAAGCAAAGAGGGAAGATAGCCTGTGTTACCTGACCGATGAGCAAGGCAGTAGTAGTTTGGGAGAAAATTAAAAATGGGTAGGTTATATTTTACAAATTCCCTTAGGATTTAGAAATGTCATTTTTTGCTCTAAACTGCAAAGATAATTCCCAAATTCGGGTTAAAAAATGACATTACTCACTCCCTGGCAACCTAGATTTGCTAAATCTCAAAGATTTAGTAAATCTGCGCTATCAAAGCAATATTTTGAGCACCTGTAGCAGTTTTACCGTTTAACGAATCCGACAATTTTACACCAAAATACAACTCTTCAGCAAATTAAGAATATGAAAATTCTACCACTATATATTTTTCTCTCCACCAGTCTTTTTCTACTAGCAGCTTGCGAAGGCGAAAATAATACAGACGCTCCAAATTTCGACCGAACGACTTTTTTACAAAACTACGCCAACAATATCATAAGACCTAGCTCGAACAATTTTCGGGAAGCAGCGGAGCAATTGCAACAAGCAATCAATACTTTTACAAGTGAGCAAAATGCCAGCAATTTGAAAGCAGCCCAAGATGCTTGGGATCGTACTTATAAAAACTGGATGCGCGTGAATACTTTCAATTTTGGGCCAGGCGGCACTGCTGGTCTCCGTCGTACATTGGCAGAAGAAGTAGGGGTGTGGCCAGTGGATGTCGAAGAAGTGGAGGCGAAAATAGCGCGTGAACATCCAGATTTTGAAGACTCTAGGCGCAATACAAGAGGATTGCTTGCTGTAGAATATTTGCTATTTGGTGAAGGTACGGATGAAGAGGTATTGAATAATTTCGACGCAGCACGCGCCGAATATTTACAGAAAACAGCAGATAAATTACTTGCTCAAATTACCGATTTTGACACGGCTTGGCAAGGTGATTTTGCTGCTGAATTTATTGCAAACGACGGCACTAGCGTGAAAAGCTCAACGACTTTGATGTATAATGAATTTACTAGAAGTTTTGAATCTATTAAGGACTTGAAACTAGGCATTCCATTGGGTGTCATTGCTGGACAGACCGAAGCACAGCCTGAGCAAGCAGAAGCGCGTTTTAGTGAAAACTCCTTGGATTATTTGCTTTTGCACTATGAAGCGATTGTAGATTTATGGTACGGTAGAACGGCAGAAGGTGCGGATGGTGTAGGCTGGCAAGAATACGTACTTTCGGCAGAAGGTGGCAAAGATTTAGTAGAAGCTACGCTTGCGCAATTCGACAAAGTGCAAAGCATCATTGATCGCCTGCCTGTCAATCAGAGTTTGCAAGAACTAGCCGTGCAAGGCAATCCGACGGCTGCTGAACTCCAAAACGAGCTACAGAATTTGACCCGATTTTTGAAAAGTGATTTGAGTAGTCTGTTGAGCCTAGCGATTACTTTCAGCAGTATGGACGGCGACTGATACTGGCTATCTATACTGAATTTGAGTTTCTACCCTATTCAAGTTGGTGCTTGTTATCCAGTAACTTTCCGCTACTGGACAACTTTTCAAGAAGCAAAATTCATCTAGCAACGAGAAGTTTTACTACACAAAGTACAATTCAATACATTGGTAATAAACGATTCAAAAGAATTTGAGCAGACATCGCCTTCCAAATAGGGTTTTCCAAACATTGATACATCGAAGTAGTTCAATTTATCCTTTGATTACTTTCCGCATCATCTTTGGTGCATTGATGATGTTCAGTATCGCGCGTTTTGTTGTCTTGGGCTGGATAGAAGATCACTACATCGCGCCTAGTTTTCACTTCAAATATTATGGCTTCGAGTGGATACAGCCTCTTTCGCCCACTGGCATGTATTGGATACACTTTCTACTTTTCTTAGCCGCTTTGTTCGTCACATTGGGATTATTTTATCGCTGGTCAGCTCTTCTGCTATTCCTGAGCTTCACTTATATTGAGCTAATCGACTTGACCTATTATCTCAATCATTATTATTTTGTCAGCTTGGTTTGCTTTCTATTAATTCTCTTGCCCGCGAATCGTGCTCTTTCTCTTGATGTTCGATTGAAAAATGTCAGTTATTGCAATCGAGTGCCTGCCTGGACGATTAATAGCCTCAAATTAATGATTGCCATTGTTTATATCTATGCGGGTTTAGCCAAGATCAATTCAGCTTGGTTAATAGATGCTATGCCTTTAAAAATTTGGCTCACAGCGCACGATAAAACACCGATTCTTGGACAGTTATTTGCTTGGGAATATACGCCTTATCTATTTTCTTACTTTGGTATGTTTTACGATACAACCATTGTTTTCTTTTTACTTTATCCCAAAACCCGAAAGTTGGCTTTTGTCTCCGTTGTGGTATTTCACGCGCTCACGGGTTTGCTGTTCCAGATTGGTGTCTTTCCCATTGTTATGATTGCAGTAGTGACAATCTTCTTTTCATCCGATTGGCACAAAAAAGTTCTGCTTCAGCTTTCTAAATATTTAGACCAAGCACAACTTACTTATTTGGAAATAAAAGAAAGCATCGCTCTACCAATCAAAAGACAAAGAGAACAAACATTACTACTTCTGTTGGCAGTCTTTTTTAGCATACAATTACTTTTCCCTTGGCGATATTTACTGTATGACAGCAATATATTTTGGTCGGAAGAAGGCTATCGTTTCAGTTGGCGGGTCATGCTGATGGAAAAATCAGGAACAGCTACTTTTTACGTAAAAGATAGCCAAACGGATAAAGAAGGTAGGGTCATCAACAGTCATTTTCTCAATAAACACCAAGAAAAACAAATGGCAATGCAGCCCGACATGATTTTGCAATTCGCCCATTTTTTAGGCGATCACTATCAGAAGCAAGGCGTACAAAATCCCAAAGTTCGTGCGGAAGTTTACGTCACTTTAAATGGAGAGAAAAGTCGCTTATTTTTCGATAGTCAAGTGAATTTGATGACGCTAAAAGAGGATTGGAAAAAGCGGCATTGGATCACGGCGTATTGAATAACATGGACTGATTAAAGCGTAGCGATAGGTACTCACCGAATCCGTTTGAAACAAGTATTCCCTTCCTCTCCTAAAACTCACAACAGGCCCTAGAATTAGAGCATCAACACCAGATATTTGAAGTTCTGAAAACTTTAGCACGCCTACCCACTCAGGCGTGAGGCGCGATAGACAAGTATATTCATTTGTACAGATTTATTCCGTTTGTAGTATAGATAACCTATAATGATTTTCTGGTTCTTTGAAAATTTTTGTGATCTAGCTGTACGATTTCAGGAAATAACATGTTCTTTTTGTCTTAGCACAAAAAGCACCAAAAAAGCCAAGACTGAATTTCTTTTTTAGCGTTGCAAAAGCACCAAAAAGACTAAACAAA
>JBCCRX010000114.1:0-16150 GCA_039201015.1 Bacteroidota bacterium
TCTGAATTTTTTTGAGGAATTATCAAAATCGACCTAATTTCTTTTAGAGAAAAAAGTGCCAAAAAGGCGTTAAAAACAAAATACTGTATGAGCCAAAACAAGGTGCTAATCAGAGCTGAAGCTTGGCCCAGCCCGTGAATAAAAGCTTGAAAAACAATACTTAGGGCGAGTTTATTTTGTTTAGTCTTTTTGGTGCTTTTGTAACGCAAAAAAAGAAATTCAGTCTTGGCTTTTTTGGTGCTTTTTGTGCTAAGACAAAAAGAACATGTTATTGCCTGAAATCGTACAGCTAGATCACAAAAATTTTCAAAGAACCATAAAATCCTCCTTAAAAGATTTTTTTGAGGCGAATAACGAAATCTTTCGATTATGTCCAAAGTGTAGTAAAAAGAAAGCAGAAATATGAAAGATAGCCTATGGACGGCAATGAAAGGAATGGCAATGGGAGTGGCGGAAGTTATACCAGGTGTTTCTGGTGGTACCATTGCCTTTATTACAGGCATTTACGAGCAATTGATTAATACCATCAAGGCTTTTGGGCCGCAATTGTTTGAAGCCTTCAGAGAGGGCGGCATCAAGCAGACTTGGCAGACGATCAACGGGAATTTTTTGCTGGCTTTATTGGGTGGTATGGCAATCGGTGTCATTCTTGGTGTATTTGGCATTACACATTTGTTGGAAAATTATCCGATTCTTCTGTGGGCATTTTTTTTTGGACTTATCATTGCTTCTGCTATTTATGTCGCTCGGCAAGTGAGTGAATGGAAGATCGGTAATGTCCTTGCACTTCTTATTGGCGCGATCTTCGCTTATTGGATAACGGTCGCCGTGCCAGCAGAAGGTAATACGGCACTTTGGTTTGTTTTTGTGTCTGGCATGATTGCAATTTCCGCTTTACTCCTGCCAGGTATTTCGGGCAGTTTTATTTTACTTTTACTAGGCATGTACACCTACATCATTCCTACCGTAAAAACGGCTTTGACCACTTTCGACAGCAAAAGTTTGTTGGTCTTGGGCGTTTTTGCTGCGGGTTGTTTACTTGGGCTAGCTACTTTTTCCAGAATCCTATCTTGGACATTCAAACACTACGCCAATCCTACACTAGCACTACTAACGGGTTTCATGATCGGTTCTTTGAACAAAATCTGGCCTTGGCGTATGCCAGAACAATGGCTGACCAAAACCGAAGCAGGAACTTACCTCCAACCCGAACCTCCATTGGATTATGAGACTTATCTAGCCAGTTTGGAGCAAGGCAAAGAATTAAAAATACTAGTGGAACGCAATCTTTCTCCTTTTCAATTTGAAAGCTTGACCAACGAGAGTAATCAGTTGGTGGGCGCACTTATCTGTATGTTATTGGGCTTTACTATTGTATTTTTGGCAGAGCGCCTAGCCAAATGACTCGCAAAGTAATACAGCAAAAGTAAAGTAGAAGAGTAACTGATAGAAATCCTTTAATAAAGTAATCTATACTCCATTCGGGATAAAAAAGTGCATTTTCTTTTTTGTTTATCGCGCCTCGTGCGGACAAGTTTGTTGAATCGTTTATTCGTTTAACATCTTCAATATCAATACATTGCCGTTAAACAAATAAACAATTTAAACAGATAAACAAGTATATTCATTTGCACAGATTTATTCCGTTTGCAGTATAATCTATTTCTCTACCATCAATTCTTTCAAATAGTTTGCAAAACTCATTTTTTTATTTTTTATTGCGACACTTCGCCTCACTAAATAACTACTTTAAATAAGCAACATGGAAAGAGTTAAGATAGAATTAGAATTTCTCTTTAGGGCATCGCCCGCTATACTATACAATTTCTTTACAGAACCTGCCCGTTTGGTGCGTTGGTTTTGCGATGAAGTAGATATTGATGGAACAACCTACACTTTCATGTGGGAAGGCTCGGAAGAAGTGGCAGAATTAATAGAAGATGTGGAAAACGAACGCCTAAGGTTTTCGTGGGAAGAGGAAGATGAAGACGAGTATTTTGAGTTTCGGATGGCTCGATCTCCAGTGACGGGAGAGACCATACTAGAAATTACGGATTTCTGTGATGAAGATGAAACGGAAGACCAAAAACAACTATGGAATAATCAAATTGCAGAATTGCGGCAAGAGACAGGTGGTTAGTATGGCTTGGAATCAAATAGTTTTGAATAAAAAAGGACGACTTAATGAAAATATTAGGTCGTCCTTTTTGTTTGTGCTTTCACTTATCTAAGTCTATCGCGCTGTCTCTGCCTTTTAACCGCTTCATCAATACAAAATCGTCACATCTCCACGATAGAGTAAGGTAATATTGTCTTCAAATTCCACTTCAATCAGATAGACATAGACACCAGAAGGCAAGGGCTGATTATTGAAAGTACCATCCCAATCACCGATGCCGCCGATGCTCGGTCCTGATTCACCGAGTTCATATACCAGCTCTCCCCAGCGGTCATATACGCGCATGAAGTTCATTTTGCGTACACCTGCTCCAAAACCAACCTCAAATTGGCTGTTGCGAATAGAATTGGGAGAAAATACATTGGGGATATAGACATTGCGTTTTTTATCCACATCAATGAAAACGCTAGCCTCGCCCATACAGCCATTCAAATCCATGAGGGTCAAAAAGTATTCGCCAGAGTTTACGGGACGAATGATTGGATTGAGTTCGCTGGTGGTGGATAGAAATTCAGAGGGTGTCCACAAAATGGTACTAGTATCTATGGGCGCGACCGAAAATACATCGGGCCGCAACCGAAGGCTATCCCCCAATTGAACTTCTATTTCCTCTGGCAAGACCACCTCCACTGGCGGTGGCTGATTGATGAAAATAGTAGTATCAAAACTACAACCACGCACATCAAAAACCGAAATCATGTGTTCTTGACCCCCAAAAACGGGAATACTGCCCGCCAGCGTAGTTTTGGATAGATTATTGACCGCAAAAGAGTAAGGTCCACCTGCACCGCCAGAGGCATCGGTTACAATAATATTTGTCTGAAAACCAAAACAAGCAGGTTCTGGTGGAACTGGAATTGTTGCCATAATCAGGCTTGGCTCTCCGATGGTATAGCTAGTAGAATCCGTGCAGCCCCTTGCATCCACGACGGTCACGAAATAAGTGCCTGGCGATAGATCAACGGCCAGCGAATCTCTTGCCCCCGCAACGCCACCTGCCCAATCGAAAGGCGCACCACCCAATCCATTGCCACCATCCACACGCAACTGAATGAAGCCATCTTCGTCGCCTGCGCAGGTGACGGTTTGCGAAGCATCGGAAACACTCAAACGAATGGGGTCGGGTTCTTGCATAGCAATCGTACTAGAAATTTCTTCACAACCATTAGCATCCGTGATCGTGACTTGATAATCGTCTGGTGCGAGGTCGGAAATCGTCATACTGGTTTCGCCATTGCTCCAATCAAATTCAAAATCGGGTGTACCGCCCAAAACACCTATGGTAATCGTACCGTCGTTTTCACCATTGCAACTCACAAAGCTGATGTCCTCCACAAAAGGCTCGATCCGCGGTGGGCTTCCAATCTCGACTTCCACGGTCACCGAGCAACCATTTTCATCTATATCATCCTGCACAAATAAGGTATTTATCCCTTCACACAATTGCGTAGCGGTGCTGCTGATGGCATTAACGGTCTGTTCATTGCTATCTTGCCATTGAAAATCGAAAGTACGCTCCGTGCCATCACTCAAAATAGCAGACGCAACCGCACTTCCTGTACAACCAAAGGGTCCTTGACCGTCCGCACACTCGGTGTCTTCTACTTGCGTGAAAGTGACGACAATGCTGGGTGGTTCTGCGATGACAACATCCGTCTCCAAACCTGGACAGCCATTAGCATCTTCGACCAGTATATTGTACGTTCCCGAAGTCAAAGTGCTGAAAACGGGCGCGTTTAGACTTATGTTTGTCGTGGTGTTGGTGTAAGTCAATGGAGCTGTACCGCCACTTACGAAAACGGTTAATTGACCATTATTGAAACCTGGGCAATCAGGAGAGATCGCTGCGATGCTATCCAAAACTAAGGGATCGGGCGCAATAACGACGCCTGTGTCTATTGCAAAACAGCCATTGGTATCGGTAATTCTGATTGCATAAACGCCTGGCCCAAGATTGGGACTTGTCGTTTGTGTATTATCGCCGCTTGTCCATTCAAAAGAAGTAACCACTGCGCCGCTCGCGCCATTCTCAAAATCGACAGTCAGTTGTCCGTTGGTATCAGAGGAACAGTTTAAGGTATCAGAACTGACATTGGTAATTCTTGGAAGATCAGGCGCACTGATCTGGAAATCTAAGGAGTCCATACAACCATTGGCGTCGGTTAGGATTACTTTGTAAGCCCCGATAGTTAAGCTATCAGCAATTCTGCCTGTAACATTGGGTAGTGAATCCCATTCGTAGGTATAGGGCGCAGTGCCACCAATGGGTTCATCCAATTCGATGCGACCATTGTCTAGACCGCCCGTACAGGTGGCATCTTCTTGGGTGAAGTTAAGTTGGATTTGTTCGGGTTGGGTGAGTTGGAAGGTATCGCGGATCATACATCGAAAGTCGCTCAATAAAGGATTATTTAGAATTGTATTGTCCTCCATCGTTACCACATAAGTACCCTCGGTGAGGGTAGAAACAGTACTTGTATTTTCTGTATCTGCTGGAATAGAGCCATCTAGTCCTTCCCATGTAAAAGAATAGGGTATTGCTTCATTGCCTCCCACGGTACTGCCCGTTATAGAGATGATCCCGTCATTTCCACCAAAACAAGTAACGTCTGTTATGTTTTCTGAAATACTTAAAGTCTTGTCAAAACCTACAGCGTATTCTGCCGTTTGCTCGCATTGATTGTCGTCTGTGACCGTCAAGCTGTAAGTACCACCTGTCAATCCACCCAGTTGAATCGGATTGCCTACTTCTACATCATTAATTGCAGTCAGATTCCACTTGAAACTATACTCGTTGCTAACATCTGTAAATCCACCATCTACTTCCACTACAATCAATCCGTCGTTTATACCAGGACATGTAGAATTTTGAGAGCGGGTCAAATCTTGTTGCAAAAGAATCGGGGCAGGTTGACTTACAGAGGAAGAAGCTATCTTGGTGCACGATGTACCTGTGACTGTGACAGAGTAATCACCAAAACCAACGTCGCGGATCACAGAAGTTGTATCGCCCGTATTCCACAAAAAGCTGTAATTATTCTCTGGATTTGGAACTACAACGCCTTCTTCAAAAATGAGTACACGTATTGCTCCGTCACTCAATCCATTGCAAGAAATGGGTACGAAATCCGTTTCTATATCTACTCCAAAATTATCTACTTCCTCGATTATTATTCCCTCTATCGTGACTGGCTCAATGACACCTGGATTAGAAGTTTGGTCAAACACCACTAAATCATATACATCCGCTGCTAAGTTCTCAATCATCACTGTCTCACCTTCTGCAATGTTATCTCCAGAAGCAACAATTGTTCCATCTGGTAACAGCAGTTCATAGCGATAAGGCGCAACTCCATTTTCGGGAATAAAGGTGATTGAACCCAATTCACCTGGCGTACATCCAATGTCCGTTTTATCAAAATCTACCAAAAATGCACTATTGGAAATACAAACTTGCCCACCCAATACTTGCAAATTGTAAGGCATACCATCAGGGTCGGTCACTTCTACGGAAAGTCCGCTATTGAAATCAATATCCACATCGCCACATTCGCCTTCGTCGCCTCTAGCAGAAAAGCAGATAGAAAATAAAACTTCACCATCTGAGAAAGTTACAGGCGCAAAAGTATTGACATCTGCCCAAATCGTTCTCAGTGTTCCTAGCGTCAAAGCATCATCTGTGCCAAAACTATTGGAGATGCTGTAACCAGATAAATTAGGATTCAAATTAGTGACAGAATCGAAGCGCAGCACATTGTTGTTCCACATCATTTCAAACTGAAAACTACTTACATCCGTAAAGTTTTCCACCGTCACGTCTATACAGCCCGAACCATCCATTGGAATATTGGTGCTACCAATATTTATAGCAACCCCTTCTACAAAAGCCAATTCAAAAGAAAGCGTACAGCTTTTTCCGTCTTCGACCGTCACAATGTAGTTGCCCAATTCTGGCACAGTGAAGCCAACATCTTCTGCATGCCCTACTGCACCAGTCGTCACTGTTCCTAATATATTTGGGTCGTCTGCATTGACAATGCTGATTGTGAAATTAGCGTTGGGATCAAGTTGTGGTAAGCCACCGCCTATTTCAAAAGTACCCGTCAAGTTGTCTGTATCTATGGTTGTTCCATTGGCTTGAATAGGATTCAAATAAGCTACGGCGAAGGCTTCGTCTATGGAAACGCTGACGCAAGAACCAGCAGGCGTGCCTTCATAAACTGGAAAAAAGCGTTCTACACCACCTAATTCTCTGGCGGCAAAGGAATCTACAGTGATAGGTGCGAACCAGAGCAAGAAAGGCTCCCCCGCATTGAATGTATTTTGAATAGAGCCATCATTCACAAATAGAATATCTGCATCTGTACTAATATTTGCTGTTATCGCGATTCTGGAAACAGGGTCTAAGGGATTGGGCACGACGAAAGGATCACTTTGAATATCAGCCAAAGTTGAACCGTCCACTGTCGGGCGATCGAAGTAAAAAGCATAAGCCACGCCTCCCATTGTACTAGGATCAGGATCGCCGTCTAAAGTAAAATCCTCCGCGTGATTAATCAGCATGCGATCGCCGAAGCAAAAATAGACCGTATCTAGCTCTATGTCATTGCTTTGAAAAACATCAATCGGATTGAGGCTCTCTATTGTTCCTGCATCTTGCCCAGGACAGGGTTCTGATTTTCCCAATATAGTACTAGCTTTACCCAACTCACCATTGATAATAGGACTAGCGGGAAACTGTGCTTGCAGTGAGAGCGAAAAGAAGAAGGTTAGACAGGCAGATAAAATAAACTGCTGATTCATATGTCGTTAGGATTGAATTTTAAACTTACTCGGCTATTTTGCTTGGAGCTTTAAAAATACAGCAAAATTGAGGGACATTTTCAAACGTGTCTGTAAACCTTTACGAAACGATTTGGGGGTTCATTTATTGCTTATTCTCTTTCCGATCATAAAGTGGTAAATAAGTGATAAACTAGAGACATCAGACTTTTGAAGTTTTGAAAACTTCAAAAGTCTATTAACAAAAGACATCTGAGAATGTGCAAGCCTTTTCCAATTAGATGTATTTTTCACCAAGTACTACCGCTTCACCACTTCGTATTTACCAATCACTTTTCCGTCACATTTCAAGACCAATATAAAACTGCCCGCAGGAATGCCTGAAAGGTCAAAGGATTCCAAAAATTGTCCACCATTGACGTGCAGATAGGTCGCTCGACGGATGCGTTGCATTTTCTTATTCAATAAGCTCATTTCGACTTCTCCTTCGCTTTCCAATTTATAGCTTACTTTGACGGCATTAAGGCGATTGTCCGCATATATTTTTTTCAGTGCGCTGGCTTTTGTTTTTTTGAGGGAAGAGGCGCTGGCAGGTACGCTTCCTTCACTTGCTCTAGTTGCGTTATTCGCCATCATTTTCTTCTTTTTGATCTTTAATACAGCACCGCTATCGGGTGTCCAGATTTTAATGTCGGGCGGAAGTCGAAAAATATTGTTCGCTGCTACAGCACTTGCCTCTTTGGCATTATCTACCATAATGGTGCGCACTTCGATTTTCTCCAATCCTACAAAAATAAGCTTGAACTGATTGAAACTACCACTGGCACGCGTCCATTTTTTGTCGTCATTACTTCTTCGCAAAGGTGCGCCCCAGCAGCCTTCTCCGACATAGACCGTCCCATTTTGGTCGTCTCGAATAAATCCTTGTTCGCTGCCCAGTCCTTTCGACGGACGAATGGGATAAGTGGTTTTTACGACGTGAGCGTCGGATTCTACGACCAGATTCACTCGATTTTCAAAAAAAACGTTTGCCCAATTTTTATACAATTCCCAGTTTTCGGGTTTCTCCCTCGTATGCGGCAACATGCTATGATGATATTGCGCTATTTTCCACCTCGTTTCTGGATGCGCGATCAGGTCTTGTTCTAGCCATTCTTTTTGCTTTCCACCCGCAGGAATCAAGGAATTTAAGGTGTAAGTCCGCAACAGATCACCGCCAAAACGCAAGGAATAATAGACTTCTTCATTGGGTACATCGAATAGATGGATAATGGATTCATTGCTGGCTTCGTGATTGCCCCTAGCTGCTAGAATTGGGGTCAATCTTCCATCGGGTGAAATAGTGAGTTGCCAGTCGTTAAACCATTGCTGCCATTCTCTGCTCGTGTCACCGCCCGTCATATCGCCCGCAAACATGACGACGTGTGCGCGTAATTTACCTACCATAATATTGGCATTACGGCGGGCATCTCGATGATTTCTAGAGTCACCACCTGCGATGATGGATAAACGATCGACTGCCTGATCGGAGGCGGTTTGAAAAGACATGCGTTTGCTACAGCCTTCTGTGTCTGCAATTAGAAAATAATAAGTGGTGTTGGCTTGCAGCCCTTGCAATCGAACAAAGTGGTTGTTCATGCCTTTGGCGGTATTGGTGTGGTGCACTTTTTGGCTGTAGGTATAATTCAATGGATTTCCGCCTCGATTTTGCGTATCGTAGTATAAAGTAGGTCTTTCTCCTGTGATTTGATTCCAAGCCACAACCATGGTGCTGCTGGGATCGTCTCGCCACATACAGCGATATTTGTCGGTCTCCGCTTTGGTGTTTGTCCACCAAAAACACATTAATATCAATACGGGAGAAATTCTGTATAGCATCATGGGCACAGGCTGTATTTTTTACCTTGTTTATTGTATTTCTCTAATGCGAAAGGGCTTGTGTTATTGTAATTTTAACGATCTTTGTGCTTTGTGAGTGGTTATAGAATGGGCTTGATGCTTTGCTGTTATTTTTACTGGATAATCAAATGCTTCGTAATCATTTTTTGCGAGTCAACAAATTTGTCAAATTTTTGAAATTTGACAGATTGTATCTGAAAACTCCTTTAAGCTCAATACCCAACAAACAATAAACGAATATACTGAAAAAATATGACTAGGGATACACAATTATTCAATCTAATAGAAAAAGAACTAGCGCGTCAACAGAATGGGATAGAGTTGATTGCTTCGGAAAATTTTACGAGTCAAGCGGTCATGGATGCAATGGGTTCTTGCTTGACCAATAAATATGCGGAAGGCTATCCAGGAAAGCGATACTACGGTGGTTGTGAGATCGTAGATGAAGTGGAGCAATTAGCAATTGATCGCTTGAAAGAGTTGTTTGGCGCAGCTTACGCCAATGTGCAGCCGCATTCTGGTGCGCAAGCCAATGCTGCTGTTTTTCTAGCCATTTTGAAACCAGGCGATCGTACTTTGGGATTCGATTTAGCGCATGGTGGACATTTATCACACGGTTCGCCTGCCAATTATTCGGGCAAAGTATATGACGCACATTTTTATGGTGTGGAAAAAGAAACAGGACGCATTGATATGGATAAAGTGGAAGCCAAAGCACTGGAAGTCAAGCCAAAATTGATGATCTGTGGTGCTTCTGCTTATGCGCGCGATTGGGATTATGCGCGCTTTAGAGCGATTGCAGACAAAGTGGGTGCTTTGCTTTTGGCAGACATTGCGCATCCTGCAGGTTTGATTGCAACGGGTTTGCTGAACGACCCAATGCAGCACTGTCATATCATTACTTCGACGACCCACAAAACCCTGCGTGGCCCGCGTGGCGGTATCATTATGATGGGAAAAAATTTCGCCAATCCGATGGGCATCAAAACCAAAAGTGGCAAGACGAAAACCATGGCAACACTTTTAAATTCGGCGGTTTTTCCAGGTATGCAAGGTGGGCCACTAGAACATGTAATTGCGGCCAAAGCAGTAGCCTTTGGAGAAGCACTTGAACCTTCCTTCAAGACTTACGGGCAGCAAGTCATTAGAAATGCGCAAGCGATGGCTGCCGCTTTCGTACAAAAAGGCTATAAAATTATTTCTGGCGGAACAGATAATCATTCGATGCTACTTGATTTAAGTTCTAAAAAGGTCACTGGAAAAGCACTGGAAGAAGCACTCGGTCAGGCAGATATTACGGTCAATAAAAATATGGTGCCTTTCGACCAAGAATCGCCTATGGTGACTTCTGGCATTCGAATCGGTACGGCGGCGGTAACGACCAGAGGCTTCGAGGAAGAAGATTGCTTGCGGGTAGTCGATTGGATTGATCGAGTGGCAGCGGATGTAGCAAACGAGACGTTACATCATAACATAAAGCGAGAAGTCAATGATTTTATGGCAGATTTTCCGCTCTATGAAGAGTCTTTGGTTGCGTGACTTACAGCTCTCCCTGCGCAATAACTGCAATACTTAACTTCACGCCAGGTAGTTGCAGTAATTTTCTGGCACAAGCCTCTATGGTTGCTCCCGTGGTCAAAACATCATCCACCAGCAGAATGTGTTTACCCGCTAATTTCTTTTTCTCACGTACTTCGTAGGCATCCTTGATGCTTTCAAAACGTACATCTCTCGATTTCCTAGTTAGGGAAGTTTTGTGTATGACGCGTTTCAAACCCTTTGCTAGATGCGATTTTTGCATGCTTTCCGCCAAGCCTTGCCCAAAAGCTTCGCTTTGGTTGTAGCCGCGTTTTCGTTCTTTTCTAGGATGCAGCGGAACGGGTACAATCACATCTACACTTTCAAAATCAGACACTTTCGCTAGCTTTTTTCCAAAAGTCTTTCCCAGAGCTATACCTATATTCTTTTGATTTCTATATTTCAATTGATGCACTAAATTGCGTACTCTTCCCTTCTCAACAAAAGTGTACATACTCGTAATCATTTCTAGTGGTACGCGCCCCCAAAATGCTTGCATCATGTCATTTTCCTTGTCCTTATAATTTTCTTGTACAGCCAATTCGTACTGGCAGCGAACGCAAGTAATTTCATCCCGAACCACGGGCGATTTGTTGCAGGCTAGGCATAGTTTTGGAAAGAAAAGATTGGTAAAATCTTCTATGTAGGTATTTAGTGTAAGCGTTGGCATGAGTTGAGTCTGTTTTGTTTACATTTGAATTTGGCTATGTAATACAATAGACTTAATGCTTTATATCAAGTCACATTTTTTGAATAAAAACACTTAATTTATAACAATCAAAAATAAACAAAGCAGGTTTCTTGCGGTATAAAAGACTTTTCAGTACAGGCTGTAAGAATTGGAGAGCTATTTTTAAGGGAAGATTCAGTTTATAAGAACTTATTTTATTATATGTACGCAATAATTTGGTGTCTATCTTTTTCCCTGCCTTGTGCAGTTGAGTGAGATTTTCCAATGCCTTTTCAGTTTTCTCTAAAAAAACATCTGTTCTTTCTAAGCCAATGTGTTCCAGCGGATTATCCAAGTGAAGAATCGGAATGTGTTGTGATTTTAGTTCCATTCCGAATAAGGTATCTTCGTGTCCGTATTGTTTAAGATTTTCATCAAATTTGATTGGCTGAAAAATTGCTTTTGGCACGACAAAATTATTGGTCATGAAGCTTTGGTAAGGCTGAAGGCCTCTTTGCTTTGCAGGAATTTGCTCTCGATGTCGCCCAAATTTCCAGTGCAAGTGAAAAGCTTTTTCTTTTGGTGGCTTTTCTTGATAGACGCGTCCACCATAAAGCAATTGCTTTGGATTCAATTGCGCTACGTATCTTTTCAGATAGTCTTTTCTAATCACGGCTGAGTCACAATCTATGAAAAGTAAATAATCATAGACAGCTTTTTGGGCGAGCAGATTTCTAATACTCGCACGACCGATATTTTTTGAAAGTCGCTCGTATTTAATGTTAGGAAAGAGCTGATGGAGAGAATGGTTTTGCGCTAGAAAACGCGTAGAGGCATCTTCTAATACGATGATCTCGAAGCCAATGCTTAAGGATTGACCTTGTTGGTGCAAGTCGCTTACCAGATCAACGCAATCAAAATTATAGACGGGAATGAGAATGGAAAGCATGGAAATTGCAATGCACTAATCTATCTCGAAGGTATAGACATACTCTCCTGCATAATCTTCGTATATGCCCTTGAGTTCTACTTCTTTGTCTGATTCTTCGATGGCAAGCATAACGTCCTCTACCTCTTTTATTAGCTTACCGTTCACTTCCAAAATCACGAATCCAATATCCATATTAGTCGATTCGATCTTGCTGCCTTTGTAAATACTAATCACTTTTAAGCCTTCTTCCACATCTAGCTGCTCCTTTTCTTTTGGGAGCAATTCTCTAAGTTCCAATCCCAATGTTCTAAGCGTACTAGGTGCTGCCTTTGCATCTCGGCTTGCAATGCTCGGAATCAAGTTTTGATTTTTGAGCAAGACTTCCGTACTGCGCCTTTTTCCTTTGCGAATGTATTCAATTTTGATACCATCGCCTGGTCGAAAACGGCCCACCTGTTCTTGTAATTCGGGTACTGTTTTGGTCGCTACATCATTCACACTGATGATAACATCTCCTTTTCGAATGCCCGCTGCGGCTGCTCCGCCTTCTTTGGAAGTCAATTCTTTGATATAAACACCTTCCACTGTTGGCAGTCCCAATCGTTTCGCCATTTTGTTATCAATATCCACAATACTGACTCCCAAAACCCCCCTCTGCACCTCTCCAAAATCTTGCAAATCTTCAATCACTTTGCGCGTCAAATTGGAAGGAATAGCAAAGGAATAGCCTTCATAGTGACCAGAACGCGTCATGATGGCTGTATTGATGCCAATTAGGTTGCCTTGTGCATTCACCAACGCACCACCACTGTTTCCTGGATTCACCATAGCATCCGTTTGGATAAAGGCTTCTATGCTAAAATCGTTCTTCAAAATCTCAATATTCCTGCCCTTCGCACTCACAATACCTGCGGTCACTGTAGATTCCAAATCGAAAGGATTGCCGACAGCCAATACCCACTCCCCCACTCTCAAAGAGTCAGAATTTCCAAATTGGATATAAGGTAATTTGCTTTCTTCAATTTTTAATAGTGCCAAATCTGTCGTCGGATCAGAGCCAATTTTTTTCGCAACGTACTCCCTCCTATCATTTAAAGTGATTTCAATCTTATCGCCATTTTCGATTACATGATTGTTCGTCACGATGTAGCCGTCTGGAGAAATAATGACGCCTGAGCCCGTGGACGCACCGTAAGAAGAACTCGACCAAAAATCGAAAGTACCACCCGATTCTGATCTAATATTCACCACCGTAGCCGTCACAAATTCAGATGCGGTCACAAAATCTGGAGGAGTAGGCAGCACCGCATCACTAGACATATCCGCATTGTATCGAACGTATTTCACAGGACTGCTTTCCCGAACGATCACCTCACGCGGCGTCTCGAACATCCTGTAAATAAATATGGCTAAAATGGCACTGAGTAAAGAAGAAGTAAAAACTAATGCGAAATTTTTCATAGCACTTGAGCGTGTTTAGCTGTTAAACTAACCTTTAGAATACGTCTTTGTTAGCAAAAGTGTTGAATTTCCTTAATTTTTTTTGTGTTAATGTTATCTTTATGCAGTAATTGCCGTATGTATATTATATTCGGTATAAAAAAGTGCAAATTCGTTTCCAATGATTTTGGTAATCGCGCCTAAGGCGGACAGGTTTGTTTAACTGGTAATATGTTAATCAATTACTTGCCATATCATCAGATTACCAAAAATAAAAACGCACCTTTTTATCCCATACGCAGTATATTAGACTTTATTCACAATAATATTTTTAAGGAGTAGAAAGTCTATTTTTTCAACCCTTTCGAGCGAGTTAAAAATTTTTGTGAATAATCACTATTAAAGTTTGTTGGTCTTCGAATTTGAAATGATCGGCAGCACATCCCCAAATATCCATGTAAACAAGTTATAATCAAGACAATAATGGCAATTATTAAAACCCTCCTAGTGGATGACCATCCTATCTTTTTGGAAGGTCTCAAGGTGTTCCTATCTCGTTTTCCCGACATTCAAATTAATGCCATTGCCTCTAACGGAGCGCAGGCACTATATTTTCTACAAGAGCAAGCCTTTGACCTATTAATCTTAGATATTGATCTGCCCGACAAAAATGGATTAGAACTGCTGCTCGACATACAGCCACTTCGTCCAAAGCCACGCGTATTGGTGCTTTCGATGTATCAGGAGGATGAAATAGTGGAAGTTGCTGTTCGTAGAGGTGCAGACGGCTATGTGGTGAAACATGCCCAATTGAAAGAACTATTCGTTGCAATTGAAGAAATCAACAGCGGAGGATTTTATTTAAGCCAAGGTTTGCAAATTGATATGCCTTCTTTTTCTCTGCTCCAAGAAGAACCTAATGTTTCTTTTCGATTGAAACAACGCTACGCCCTCACCAAACGTGAAACAGAAGTCCTTTCGTTGATTGCGATGACGAAAACCAACAAACAAATCGGGCTGTTGCTCAACATCAGCGACCAAACCGTAGGCGTCCATCGCAAGAATATTTTACGCAAATTTGGTGTCCACAATACCGCCAATCTAATTCGGAAAGTATTTGAATTTAAGCGGATGAATTGATGTCACTCAAACCACCCAAGGCATTTCCGATGATAAAAGTAGCGAAGGCTGTTTTTGGGGCATTGCACCCTAACATCCCTGTCAAAAGCGTGCCAATTCCTATAGTGTTAGCATGATCCTGCAAAGAGCGGTATTATACAACAACTTAGTGTTTGATGAATCGTGACTAATTTTGAACCCTGGCGTCCTATAAAAAACAAAATTTATGACCTTCGAACAATCTCTCTTTAAGGTAGAACTAAAATCACATTCTATTGTCAATAGGTCTGGGTTAGTTCAGTAATAAATCAACTTAAAAATTCTTAATCATTATGAGTAAATTTCAGGAAGCAGTAACCAACTACAAAAGTGAATTTGATAAATTAGGCATCAAATACGATGAAGCCTTGCTAACGGCGGTCACGAAAGGCTGTGGTCCTTCTATCTACAACCCAGACTCTTCCAAAGTATCTTCTTCTGATCAAGCAGAACTGGATCGTGTGAAAAATAACTTCTTAATCAAGAAATTGGGATTGAGCGAATCTGATGGTTTGGATGCCGCAATCAAAGATGTAGTTGAGCAATTCGGAAGTTCAAACAGAAACAAATACCGTGCAATGTTTTATTATTTATTAGTGAAAAAATATGGCAAGGAAAGCGTTTATGAAAAATAAGTTGCTTTTATCCATTCGGCAAAAACAGATAAATCATAGTAAACATCATTGTTTGCTGTGATTTTTTTTTTGCAAATTTTATCTGTCGTAAAGACGTTTTTTGTGAAATTCTTGTTTCGATTAAACAAAACACCAAAGAACAGATTATATTTCAAAAGGAAAATAGACAAATGAACGACAATACAGCAACAGAAGAAGTGAAAGTGGGAGATGTTTTGCTTGCAGAACCCTTCATGTGGGATGAGAACTTCCGACGAGCCGTAGTCGTGCTTTGTGAGCATACAAAAGAAGGCAGTCTGGGCTTCATTATGAATCGTCCGATGTCAATGCGAGTAGATGAATTGATTGCAGATTTTCCAGACTTCGATTCGGAGGTCTATTTTGGCGGTCCAGTTCAGACGGATACGATCCACTACATCCATACCGCAGGAGATTTACTCGAAGATAGCGTAAAAATTGTAAGTGGCGTTTACTGGGGAGGGTCTTTTGAAAAGCTAAAATTTTTGGTGGACACTCAATTGATTACCCCCAATGATATTCGCTTTTTCGTTGGTTATTCTGGTTGGTCGAAAGGACAGTTAAAAGGCGAAATGCACATTGGTTCTTGGGTAACTGCACCAATGTTTGCCAACTACATGTTCAAATCGCAAGCCGCTAAGTTGTGGCGGCAGGTGATGCACAACAAAGGCGACACATACACTGTGATTGCTCAAATACCAGAATCCATAGACTGGAACTAAGTACTTAGACAAAATTAATCTAGCTATTCAACTCGGCAGCATCGCGCTTGCAGCGCTCGCTGCCTCGTGGTGGTCTTGGAGGGCAGACAAAATATAAGATGTTGTTTTACAACATCTTATATTTTATCTGCCCTCCAA
>JBCCRX010000115.1:0-16070 GCA_039201015.1 Bacteroidota bacterium
AATTTTTCATTTTGTTTTAATTATTTTACTAATTCCCAAATCGTGCCCTGCTGCCCCTGCTCCGGTAAATCCTGGTGGTCACTTTGAAGGGGGGTTTTTCCCGCCTATACATCTCTCCCTCCAAGAGGATTTTCGCGCCGAAGGCGCGGAAAACGCCTCAACTTGCTGATCTTTAAAGACTTTTTTCTTTCGCCGCAAAACGTTACAATCAGATATTCGTTCAATTGTGTTTCAAGACTTTTGAAGTTTTAAGTAGGTGGACAATGTTTAGGTCACATTTAACGCGCCATCGCCTCACGCCTCAGGCGGACACGGTAAGGCGGACACAGTTCGGCTCGGCGCGCAGAGGAGGTTTGGAGGGCAGACAAAATATAAGATGTTGTTTTACAACATCTTATATTTTGTCTGCCCTTCAAGACCACCACGAGGCAGCGAGCGCTGCAAGCGCGATGCTGCCGAGTTTAATAGCTCGATTACTTTTGTCCAAGTACTCAATACGCTACTTGCGTAGCATGAGTAACATATTTATCTCCCTCCTAAACTAGAATAAACAAAGCTTCTATCACAGATTTGCTCGTTACGCAATAAGTGCCTTCAGCCTTCATTTCTCGACTTTCAGCTACGAATTTCCTGTCTCCACTGTTTTTCATTCGCCTTCCGCTGCGATTGCGCTTAGTTTTGTCATCAAAATAGATAATTAATGATGAAACAAGTGCCAATTACTGCTGCTCTCCTATTGTTGATGACCTGCTCGGTCTGGAGTTGCAAGGATTCCGATGAAAGCGAAACGACCAAAGCACAAGTGAGCGCAAAAGTCGTTAACAACAGCTTGCCTACTTTCCAAACCATCACCGCGACTCAACAAGACGTACAACAATCCATTGACATCACAGGGCGTGTCATTCCTATGCAAAGTGTAGGTATTCAAGCCGAAGTGCAAGGCATCGTTTTGTCCCAACAGAAAATCTTTCGAGAAGGCGTCGTTTTCCGAAAAGGAGATACACTTGTCCGCATCGACAACATACAAACCTTAGAGAATTTGAAAGCGCAGCGTAGCCAATTCGAAAGTACGCTGGTACGTTTAATGGCAGATTTGGAAAGTGATTATCCTGAATCCTATATGGCTTGGAATAGCTATTTGCAAAACTTCGATGAAGGAAATATTTTACCTGAATTGCCCGAAGTCACCAACGAACGCTTGCGCTATTTTCTCTCCGCTCGCAACGTGTTCAATCTTTATCACAGCATCAAAAGTGCGGAGCAAAACCTACCGAAATTCCGCATTCATGCACCATTTACGGGCGTAGTGATGCAATCCAATATAAGTCCTGGCGCTTTGGTGACGCCTCAATTGCGCTTGGGGATGTTTAACCAAATTGGTACTTATGAAGTCAAAGCCACCGTTTCCAATCGCTACATCGATCGCATCAAAATAGGACAGCAAGTTCAGCTACACGAAATTGGGAGTAAACGCAATTACACAGCTTCGATTCAGCGTATTGGCAAAAGTATTGATCCTGCTACGCAGATGGTGACGGTTTATCTACGCACAAGCGGCGATGGCTTACGCGAAAATCTCTATCTGGAAGGACAAATCGGCGGCGATACCTTTGAGAAGGTCTATCAAATTCCACGCAGTATTTTGACACCTCAGCAGCAAGTATATGTCATCCGCGACAGCACCGTTCGCTTGAAGGATGTGCAGGTGAAGACTTATACCGACAACTATGCTTTGGTCACTGGCCTTTCGGAAGGCGATGTCATCGTGAATGAAGTGGTAGATCAACCGATTGAGGGAATTCGGGCAGTAGCAAATACTGACATAAGCTCTCTTTAAACAGCTAATTACGTTAAGCAAATTTTATTATACTGCGTATGAGATAAAAAAGTGCATTTCCATCTTTGGTGATCGCGCTTGGGGCGGACAGGTTTGATGATATGGTGATTTGGTAAGCACTACTCCCCATATCACCAGTTAAATAGACCCGTCCGCCTGAGGCGCGATGACCAAAATCGCTGAAAACGAATTTGCATTTTTTTATACCAAATGAAGTATAACACATAGTCACACATAGTATAGAGATTTTTCCCCAAAAAAAACTATATGTTACTAGGTACCTATGTATCAAAATTATAAGTCCTCAACATGAAAAGTATCATCAAATATTTCATCCAACACCCGACTGTCGTCAATCTCTTTGTCATTCTTTTAGTAGCAATTGGTTTACTGAGTTTACTTCAAACCAAACGCACCGCTTTTCCACAGCAAGACATTCGATTGCTAAGCACAATAGTCGTTTATCCTGGCGCAACACCGACCGAAGTAGAAGAAGGCGTGACCATTAAAATAGAAGAGAATCTGGAAGGTATTCAAGGCATTGATCGAGTCACTTCGACTTCCCAGGACAATCTCGCCTCCATCATCATCGAATTGGAAGAAGATACGGATGCCAATGTTGTTTTAGCAGAAGTCAAGAATGCAGTGGATAAGATTAGCAACTTTCCGCAAGGTGCAGAATCGCCCGTCATTTCTAAGATTGAACCGATTGCATTAGCAATTGCACTGGGTGTCGTCGGTGATGCGCCCTTACAAACCATCAATCGCTACGCCGAAGAAGTGAAAGATGATTTGCTACTTTATAAAGGCATTTCACAAGTTTTCGTAGAAGGAACGCCCGAAGAAGAAATCGTGATTCAAGTGCGAGAACAAGATATGCGTGCGTACAATTTGAGCTTTATGGAAGTGCGCAATGCCGTAGCGAGTGCCAATCTCGAAACTTTCGGTGGCAGCATCAAAACGGGTACGGAAAACATTAGCATCAAAGCCAACAACAAAGGCTACTACGCCGATGAATTGCGCAATTTGACGGTACGCGCCAATTCGGACGGTTCGACGATCAAATTATCAGAAATAGCGGATATCAAAGACCAATTTGCGGATGTGGCGACTGCTCGCTATTTGAATAAAGAACGAGCAGTGACGGTGAGTGTCTATAGCCTCAATGAAGAAGATATTCTAGGCAATGCCGAGCGTGTGAAAGCGTACATTGACGACTTCAACAACACACATGAAAGTGTACAACTGAAAGTGTTGGAAGACGGAACAATTGCTTTACGCGACCGGCTCTCGACGATGGTGAATAATGGTGTGGTCGGATTTTTATTGGTTTTGATTGTATTAGCACTCTTTTTGGATCGCTATTTGGCGTTTTGGGTGGCTTTGAAGATTCCCGTTGCGATCATTGGGATGTTCATCTTTGCCAGTATGTACGGCATGACCATCAATGTGGTGTCCTTGTTTGGCTTCATCGTGGTGTTGGGTATTTTAGTAGATGACGGTGTAGTTATCGGTGAAAACATTTATCAGCATGCCAAAGAAAAAGGCAAACCGCCACTTCAAGCTGCTCTCGACGGCACGATGGAAATGCTAACGCCAGTATTGCTATCGCTTTCGACTACAGGCGTTGCCTTCTCTTTATTCTTCTTTTTGCCCACTATCGCAGGTGACTTTTTTGGTGAAATGGCATTCGTGGTCATCACTGTTCTACTACTTGCCATGATCGAGAGTTTCTTCATCTTGCCAGCTCACTTAGCGCATTCTAAAGGCTTACGGGATGATGTAAAAGTGTCTAAACTAGAGCAAGTCTTCAACAACTTTGTCACTTGGTTGCGCGACAAATTGTATCTACCTGCTGCCAATTTTTTGGTGATGAAAAATAGGTGGCTGACCTTTCTTTTGTTTGTCGGTATGCTAGGCGGCACACTCTTTTTCGCTTCTCAAGGCAATGTCAGCTTTACTTTTTTCCCCAATTTGGATGATGATGCCGTATTTGTAGAATTAGAAATGCCTGCTGGCACATCCAAAGAAGTGACGAAGCAAAAATTGGAAGCTCTGGAAACTGCCGTTTGGCAAGTGAACGAAGACTACTCCTCCAAAAGAAAGGACGATCAACAAGTTGTACAGTTTGTAGAGCAAATCACAGGGCCGCTCGAAAATCAAGGCAAGCTCAAAATCACCTATCTAGGTGGTGAAGCGCGTGGCATTAGCTCTTTTGAGTTGAATAATGCAATTCGAGAAGCTGCACCACCACTCGCAGATGCCAAAAGTGTCGTCTATGGCATCGGAGCAACGACGGCTGCTTTTGGAAAACCCATTGAATATTCTTTAAAGAGCAAGAATTTGAAAGAATTGCGACAAGCAAAGGAAGAGTTGAAAGCAGAACTCCAAGCTCTACCCGAACTCAAAGATGTGTCTGACAACGACCGTGTAGGTGCAAAAGAACTGTATGTCGAGCTATTACCGAATGCAGAATTACTCGGCTTGCGCTTGGCAGATGTCATGAATCAAGTGCGCTCTGGATTTTTTGGTCTAGAAGCACAACGTCTGCAACGAGACGATAAGGAAGTAAAAGTTTGGGTGCGCTACGATGAGGAAGGTCGCGCTTCGGTGGAGCAGTTGCAACAAATGCGCATTCGCACCCCCAATGGCGGTGCATATCCGTTGAGTGAAATCGCCCAATTGTCTTTCAAAGAATCCGCTTTATCCATTCAGCATTTGGATGGACAGCGCGAAATCAGATTAGATGCCAATATTGCCAATCTGTCTGTTTCTGCACCCGAAACCATCGCTCGTATCAATGCCGACATTATCCCACCAATTTTGGATAAATACGCTTCGGTGACTTATTCTTTGGAAGGGCAAAACCGAAATTCTGCTAAAATTGGAGAAGCGGCAGGCGTGGTTGGACCGATTGTTCTACTGCTCATGCTGGCTTTAATTGTCCTGAACTTCAATTCTTTTTCTCAGATGCTGATTGTGTTTGGACTATTCCCATTTGCATTGATTGGTGTCATTTGGGGACATTGGTTGCAAGGCACTGCATTGAGCATATTCTCCATCATCGGAACGATTGCACTGATTGGCGTCTTTGTCAATAACTCCTTGGTTTTGGTTTCCACCTTCAACGACAAACTCCGCGAAGGCATGGAATTTTCGCAAGCCATGCTCGAAACCCTCCGTTCTCGTTTTCGCCCTATTTTATTGACCACTATCACGACCGTCGCAGGTCTTGCGCCTCTTATCTTGAGTAGTAGCTTAGGCTCTCAATTTCTGAAAGGCCCTGCCATTGCGATTTCTTATGGACTGAGTTTCGGCATCTTAAATGTCTTGATTTTATTGCCTGCTCTCGTGCTAAGTATCAATACATTCCGACGCTTTTCTCACAATCTTTTTCACAAAAATACGGCTTCGGCAGAGCAAGTAGAGCCTGCGGTGAAGCAGCAACGGTATCTAATGGAGAATTGAAAATGAAAAATTGAGAATGAACAGATTTAACGCTAGCGCGAATTAATTACCTATACTTTTCGTACTGAAACTATTGTCATTGCTGCAATCTAAACAGGTAATTCTTTAACGCTTGTACCGCTAGGCAAAACCTTAAAACAATAAAGACATGAAATACAGTATCCTACTTTTTTTCCTAATTGCCACAAGTAGTTTGACCGCCCAAGCACTGCTCACCCTACAAGAAGCTATCAACTCTGCCATCAATAACAATCTCGAACTCAAAAGCGAGCAATTCAATCAGCAAATTGCACAAAACAGCATCACCAAAGCCAATGCTGGACAGATGCCGACGATTTCGGCGAGTGGTAGTCTAGAATACGGACACGCGCCATTCACGCGACAAGAACTGGCTATCCCGAATCCAACGGGCGAAAACACTGTCAATGAATTTGACTTTACGAATTCGACACAAGGGCTACTGGCTGCGAGTGCGAACTACACCTTGTACGATGGTAAACAAGGCAAATACCGCTACGAGCAATTGCAACGTCAATACGGCATCAGCAACACCCAAGTAGAGATGCTGACCGAGCGCATCATCAACCAAACGGTGAGTGCATATATCGTGGTAGCGCGTCAGCAAAACTTGTTGAGCTTAAATAAGCAGAGTATTGAATTGTCTCAAGAACGAATCGAGCGATTGGAAGCCCAAGCGAAATATGGAACAGCGATCAAGCTACAACTCACGCAAGCAGCAGTGGATTTAAAGTCGGATAGCGCAACACTGCGGACGACGGCTTTGAATTTGGAAAGAGCGAAAAATGATTTGAGCCTGTTGATAGGGCAAAGTGCAGACAATGAGTTTCGAGTGGAAGAGATTTTTCAATTAACACCAGATTTGGAGTACACTACTTTGCAGTCGGACGTCCTGAATAATAACAATGCGCTAGAACTCAATAATCAACTGCTCGCGCTGAATGAATTGAGTTTGCAACTGACCCAAACCGCTTATCAACCCCGCGTGCAAGGCTATGTAGAAGGCAGTTATGTGCGGATCATGGATGAAGCCAATATTTTATTTGAAAATCAGCAACTGGGTTTCAATATCGGCTTACGTGTATCCTACAATCTCTTCGACGGTGGTTTGCGCAAGATGCGAGAGCAAAATGCTATTCTAGCCATAGAGCAGCAGCGCACCAATCGCGCCAAAACTGTCCTTGATCTTTCGACCCAACTCAACACTGCTTTCCTTCAATACGAAGACAGCCAAGAACAACTTCGCATTGAAGAATCGAATTTAGTGCTATTTGAAGAAAACTATGAGCGCGTCGCTGATAATTATAAACTTGGACAAGCCAGCGCGACCGACCTGCGTGCCGCTCAATTGAATTTGAATGCTGCTAATAATCGCATCAACAATCTGCGCTACAATATTAAGCTATCGGAGACAGTGTTGCTGTATTTGAGTGGGAGACTTGTTGAATGACGTGGCTTGTGATTTGATTTTTCAGGTGCTGAGGTTCATCGCTTTGGGCTTTGATTCTTTTAAAATGGCGAATGTCAAATTACGAATTACGAATTACGAATTACGAATTACGGAGTTCAGCGGGGTTCAGAATTCAGCACTTTCAGCAAAAATTTTACTAATAACGAATATCAAACAATAGAATATCGAATGACGAGATCGTCGGTTCTTCGGTTTATCAATTCATCAAAAATATGAAAAATAGAATCATCTTATTATCATTCTTCGCTCTTATCCTCCAATTTGCTATTGCTCAAACCACAGGCAAACTAACAGTTCGAGTAGAGGGCATTGAAAAACCCGCAGACGGTGACTTTTTTATCTATCTCTTCGATGATGCCGAAAGTTTTCCTGGCAATGCGTCGAAAGCGGCTCAATCTGTCAAACTAATTGCGACTAAAAAAGACATGACGTACACTTTCTCCAACTTGCCACATGGCGATTATGTCGTTATGACTTTTCAAGATACAAACAACAATGGCACAATGGATAGAAATTTGATTGGCTTTCCGAAAGAACCGATTGGCGTCTCCAATATGAAACGACTGGGCAAACCTAGTTTTGAGAGGAATAAGATTGCGTTTGTGCAATCAGGGCAACAAGTGACGATTACTTTGCGAAATCAATAAAATTATCTGTTAGTCATTCATCCAGAATCAATTGATCTTAAGTACTTGGACAAAAGTAATCTAGCTATTCAACTCGGCACCATCGCGCTTGTAGCGCTCGCTGCATCGTGGTGGTCTTGGAGGGCAGATAAAATATAAGATGTTGTTTTACAACATCTTATATTTTATCTGCCCTCCAAACCTCCTCTGCGCGCCGAGCCGAATTGTGTCCGCCTTACTATGTCCGCCTTAGGCGTGAGGCGTGAGGCGAGGGCGCGCTAAACGTGATTTAAACATTATCCAAGTACTTAATGGTTCATTAATTTCACCAATAAAAAGCACATGCAAAATCCAATGATTTATAAAAAAGTCGTCCATGTATTGGCGCATTATGGCATTGAAGCAGAAACCGTGACATACGAGGCTTCCTTCACCAAAGATTTGGGACTAGACTCACTCGATTATGTGGAACTCACTATGGAGATGGAAATCGCTTTCAATTTAGACATTCCGACTGATCGTTCCGAAAAAGTAGATACTGTAAAAGATTTGGTAACTTTGGTGGAGGCATTAAAAAAGGAGCAGTTGGCGATTTCTTAGATGTCCTTATATGCTCTTAGGTGTTTCAAAAAAGACCTCACATTTCATCTATGAAACTCTTCTGGAAAAAATATCAATTCGACTTTATTCACTCCTTTTTTGGATGGTGGACGATAATATCAATGCTACAATGCCAAATTTTGGAAAGAGATTTCGTATTTGACGCCGCTTTGTTGTTGCATTTATCGCCAAGTTGCCAAAGCGCTGTCTTAGCGCATGGCGCGTTAGAAGTAAGAGGCAGAAAAGAGCTAGTGGAAGTACTAAGCTGGGAGGAAATATCTATTGATTCACCACTCCAATCCTTTGCTGTATGAATCTCAAAATCAATACCAAAATATCGCTATTCTTGATTACTTGGCTGACTTTGATTCTGTTGAGTTCTTTTATCCTGTTTTATACGTTCAAGGGCTTCACAGCTGACTTTTGGAAAGCCGTCTTGGAAATGGCGATTCGAGGACTTACCAACTTTGGATCACTGTTCTTGCTTTTCTCTTTTGCTATTCACTTTTTGGAGCAAAAAATTCCTTGGAAGCAGCAAATTATAAAACGTTTAGTAGCTAATCTTTTTGTTATTGTCGTTTCTACTTTTGCTGTAACTTGGCTCAATCTATTGCTTGGCCCACCTTCTATTGCAAGAAACATTGAGCCCTTTTTCCAATTCGCCTTTATCATTAGCTTTTTTCAGTGCTTAGCGGTTTTTTTGCTGATCGAAGGTTGGTATAGTTTTCAGCGCAATCGGCAGTTGGAATGGTCGCTTTCGCAATTGGAAAAAGAGAAATTAGCTACAGAACTAACTGCCTTGCGCCAACAAGTCAATCCACATTTCTTGTTCAACAGTTTAAATGTACTGTCTGAATTGATGCACGAAAATTTAGAGAAAGCGGATGACTTTATTCAGCATTTTTCGCGTATTTATCGCTATGTATTGGACATCAATCAAGAAGCAGTGGTGACCGTACAGCAGGAAGTTGATTTCTTACAGTCGTATTTGTTTTTACATCAGATTCGTTTCGGCAATGATTTGAGTATGCAAATTGAGTTAGATGCAGATGCTTTGAAACAATTTATTCCACCCTTGTCGCTCCAATTATTATTTGAAAATGTGGTGAAGCATAACGTCATTTCGAGTACATAACCACTCACGATCACCCTCAAAAACAAAGACGTAAATCTAGTCATGACCAACAATATTCAGCATCGAAATACGCCTGTGGAAAGTACTGGAAAAGGCTTGCAAAATATATTGGAAAAGTATCGCTTGCTAACCGATCAGTTGCCCACTTTTCAGCAGCGAAACAATCAATACATAGCTTCACTGCCATTGATACAACTGGAAAATTAACATGATACGCGCCCTCATCATCGAAGACGAAATCCTAGCGATCAATCGCCTCAAACGGCTGCTTGAAAAAAGCGTGTATGATGTGCAAATTGTTCACCAGTTGGGAACAATTTCAGCGGTGGTAGATTATCTGGCGAATCATCCATCAAATCTGGATTTAATCTTCTTGGACATTCATCTTTCCGATGGTAGTAGTTTTAGTATTTTTGAGCAAATTGAAGTACAAATTCCCATTATTTTTACCACGGCTTACGATCAATACGCACTCCAAGCCTTCAAACAAAATAGTATTGATTATTTACTTAAACCAATCGGACAACAAGAATTAGCGGCCAGTCTGTCAAAGTTTCAGAAGTGGTTCTCACAAGCAAATACTTCGCAGCAATCAATTGATTACCAGAAACTTGCAAATAGCATTCAATCTTCATCAGCGCACTATAAGCAACGTTTCCTTGTGCAAACAGGTGCAAAAATTAAGACGATTGATCGCGCTGAAATTGCTTATATGTATAGCGAACAAGGTTATACTTTTCTTACTACACACGAAGGACAAACTTATGATTGGAGCGATTCTCTAGAGAAATTGACTCAGCAGTTGCCGCCCGACCAATTCTATCGCGTCAATCGCAAAATCATCGTGCAACTCAATGCCATTCAGGAAGCTTATTATTTCTCTCCCACTCGCCTAAAGTTGAATCTTGTGCCGCCTACCGCCTTCGATGTATTTGTGCCGATTGATCGCTTGGTGGCTTTTAAAAATTGGATGGGTGGATGATGAATAATGGAAAGCAGCGTATGAAAGAAGGAAAATAAAGAATTATTGAACTTTCACTTAGTCTGAACACTCTGATCATATTCGTATCTTCTTCGCGAAAAAATCTGCTAGTAATAGTAGGAATAAGAACAACATCAGTAAGGTTTCTCTATTGTTGTTGCTCACGGTATTTGTTTCATTGTTGATAGCACACTTGACTTTTGATCTACAAGGAAACGAAGAATACAAAAGTTAGCAACTGATTTTAGTAATAGCCCAAACCTTTTGATGAAGTCTTTAAGTATCAATATTTGTAGTACTTTCGAGCATATCGTTCATGGCTTTAGCCCATCACCAAGCTAAGTCAAAATTTCAGTCCTAGACACTTTTTATTGCATAAAAATTTCTAACAAAAGTGTCTAGGAGTGAACTTCAAAGTGCCAATTACAAGTTTAAGAAGGAAAGCCTCTAAACGGCCTCTTGGATGTCGAATTTATTCCCTCAAAGTAAAATTATTTGTTGCTTCTCGCTCCGTCGGTGCTAGTATAATCAAGTCGTGCTGCTCAAAAACATCTTTTACTAAATCAGAAACGAGGAAGTTTCTGGAATAGAACATTTTGTATTTCATCGGGCGCAAATCCAAGATGACCCATTGGTCTTTTTTTGCCATTTGCAGAAAATCTTTGTAGCGATAGGTGTAGCCTTCTTTGTCTGCCAAGCCGTCCACAATTTTTCCGTCTTCTTCCCAATAGCGCGAGTTAAAACTAATGTGAAGTGTCGTATTGCCGTGATAGTTAGCAAGTTCGTTTAGTGTATTGCCGATTTCGTAAAGGGCTAACCAGCTAAATCCCCTTGCGGTGTGAATGCCACCCATTTTCAGGAGCATTTTGTCTTTTCGTATATCAAAATTTATGCGCTCCAATCCTTTGCGCAGGTTTTGCTTCATGTAGTCAATGCGGGTGCTATTGCATTTCAGGTATTTGCGCGTGGAATTGTAGTAGTAGATTTCGGTCGTTGCGCGAATGGCATCCGCGATGGCTTGATTCTCTGTGTTTCGAGTACTTGTTTTTTGTAGAAAATCTTCTATTAACTTGGATTGATACACTAAAGTTGCTAAGTCACCTTCGCCGCTGGATTCTAGTGCATAATAAGCGTTCAAAGAGTCTTTCACTTCCAAATATTGCGCTTGTATTTGTTTTTTTTGCTGTTGGTTGAGATTGCTGAATATTCGATCAATTAGTGGAAAATAACCAAAGATAAATTCCTGATCTAAGCCCAATAGATTCCAGTCGTATTCCGCTGCTTTTGATAAAAAATTAGCATCTTCTTTGTGCCTGAAAAAGGGAATGGCATTGTAATAATCGCCTTCTTCATCGACATAATATTGGCTATTGAAATCGTGTAAACGTCTTGTTGTGGCATCGGCATTTTTTGATAATTCAGCTAAAATTTGTCCAGAAATTGGTCCAACTTCCAGCGCAAAAGTATTGAAGTTGTTTTTGGCTAAAACGGGAATGAGGCTTTCCGTGAATTTAGAAATCTGCGCTGAACCGTGGTACTCTCCCAGCAACACATATTGATGTTTCGCGGCTTCTGCTTCTAAAAAAGATTTGCCGTCGCCTTTAAATTGTCCTCCTTCTATCGTGAAATAGTAAGTGTGCGGCTGAAAGTCTTCTATTTTGAGGCTGTCTTTGTTTTGGGCTTTTAAATTAGTAGCGAAGAGAATACTTATAAATAGAATGAAATAAGTTTGCATGATTGTTTTTATTTAAGTGACAAGTGTTAGGTGATAAAGGTTAGGTAGTAACTCATGTTACGCAAAATACCAAATTGCAAATGGCACAAAGTGTTACTTGTTTACAAATCGTCGGGTGTCAGCCTAAGGCGGACAGGTCGAAGCCACTCTAATTCAAAACACGGTAGCTTTGACAAGCTATTAGCTTTCTCGCACTAAAACACACTAGTGCGTAACATCAGGTAATAAGTGTTAAGTAGTATACTTTATTTGGTGTAAAAAAGTGTAAACTCGTTTTCAGCGATTTTGGTCATCGCGCCTCAGGCGGACGGGTTTGTTTAACTGGTGATGTGGTGACGTTGCACTTACCAAATCACCAAAAATGGAAATGCACTTTTTTATCCCGTACGCAGTATGAGTACGATATTGCTTTCTCAAATTCAGTGCTACAGGTCTGCAACTAGCTTCACTTTGATCCCTGGAAAGTGCTGCTCAAAAGCTTCTTTCATACCATAAACATGTCCTGCTCCAACGATGACGATGTTGCGCTGGTGCTCTTGGGCTTGTACTTGCTCGACGATGTTTTTGACCATGCGACAGTTGCGATTGTCCCAATATTGATTGCCTAGAGAACAAGCTTCGGTATTGACTTTGACGTACTCAAAGGAATTGACGAGGTGCATTTTTTCCAGGGCTTTTGGATGATTTATTTGTTTGCCCAACTGACCAAGAGTAGCTGGAAATATTTCCGCTAGAGTAAGTTGACGAAGCAGTTTGTTCACTTCCTTTTCGTTACCATTTTCTTTACCTTCTGTGGCGCAAGTATGCCAAGCTTCACTATACAATGGATTCTCCTGCTGATCGTCCATAGAATAAATGTATTTCATGTTTTGGGCAATGGCAAGTTTGGCGGTCAAGTCACCATTTTCATTTCGATAGGGTCGTTTAGAACCTTTCAAACAGTGATGCGATAAGTAGCGGTAGTAGCTGTAGTTGGCGTAATCGCGTTCCACTAGAAATGCTTTTGACAAGTACTTAAAATCTTGCTTCTTCATATCCACCAAATCCATTGTCATCAAGGCTTCAAACTTTACTGGATCAATGGTAAATTCTTTGCGAACGGAATCGGAATAGCTCAAAAAACGTGAGTAATAATGCTTCAAACTCAAGCTATCTTCGGGACGAACCCGTTCTACGTATATAGCATCTGGATTGTAGTCCTTCGCTAGCTTTAAAAGTGGTTTGTAGCTGTTTTTTACAACTTTGGGAACGCTGTGCATCGTACCAATGATGAAAACTTCTTTTTGGTTTTGTGCCAAAATTGTACACAAAAACATGAAAGAAAAGATAAAGCTATATGTTATTTTCATGATGTATAGTTTTTCTAAATGAATGCCTCAAAATTATAGCGACTGCTTAAGGAGTAAAAGTCCAATCGGTGGATACAGCAGTTTTTTCGGTGAGTACAATATTGAGTGGAAAATCAGTTGAGCGTATAAATTGGGGCATTCACCGAATGAATTTCAGGAACTACCGATTGAATAGTTGTAATTAGCTGGATTTGGTGTAGTTTTCTCTTTTAAATCCTTTTCTATGAAAGCAAAATACGGACAACTGCTGCTGTGGCATAGCATTTTTTATATCCTGTATTACATCTTACAATCGGCTGCAAAAAGTGGAAATTGGGAAGTGCTGGAAGATTATCAAAGTTTAATAGATTTATTTCATGAGTTGGCAATGTTCCTTTCTTCCTTCATTTATATGCTAGGTACTTATTGGATTTTACTACAATTTCGGCAAGCACCTTGGTATAAAATCGCTTTTTTTATTCTACTAAACAGTTTACTTGGAATCTCTTTTCGATACATCAATCAAGAAGTCATCTCTTGGCATTTGTTTGCTTACAGAAACTACAATCCTGACATCAGTATAACCTTTTATTACCTTGACAATATTTATTATGTTATTCTTCATGGTGCTACTGGTTTGCTTTTCTTTTTTATTCAATATACCCAGTTCAAAGAGCGGCAAGAGCGCGATCTCATCATCGAAAACCAACACACCCAACTCGCTTATTTGCGCTCTCAAATCAATCCGCATTTCTTGTTCAATACGTTGAACAACATCTACAGCTTGGTCTATCAAAAATCGGACAATGCGCTAAAATCAGTGGAGAAATTGACAGCTTTGTTGCGCTATGGATTGTACGAGCAAGCCGAACGAGTGCCTTTGGAACGAGAAATAGCACACTTACAAAATTTCATCGAACTGGAGCGAATGCGCTACGATTTTCCAGTAGAAATTCACTTTGAAATTACACTAAAAGATAAGAATATTCAAATTCCACCTTTTTTATTGATTCCTTTCGTTGAAAACGCCTTCAAGCACGGCGACATGAAGTATCCTATTGATATTCAGTTAAATACAAAAGAAAGACAGCTTTATTTTCAAGTAAAAAATCACATCAAAAACAAGCAGAAAGACCAAGTAGGCGGCATCGGCTTGGAGAATATTCGCAAGCGATTGCATTTGATTTATGGGCAAAAGCAGTCTTTGGAAATTAGAGAAAAAGAAGGTATATTTGAAGCACATCTGAGCCTAGAATAGGCGAAGGAGTTCTAATCAAGATGCAAAGCATGACGGCAATACTAGATCAAGTAATGAGTGCGGAGGAGTACTTGGATATGGAAGAAGTAGCCTTGGCGAAGCATAAATTTTATAACGGAAGAATAATTGAAATACCAGGTGGTTCTACGACACATAACGAGATTTCAGCGCGCTTAATCGCAACGCTCGTCCACGAATTGGATGAAGCGGAAAAAGACTATATTGTTTATAGCAGTGATATGAAGATACAAATCTCCGAGTATAATCATTTTGTCTATCCCGATGCAGTAGTGCGGATTTATGTGCTCGCTCGCACCACGATGCGATAGGTGTTCAAAGTTTATCTAAATAAAAAATCGAAAGCCGACCGTCTCATTCTGTGACTGATAATGCAATATGCTCGCCTGATGTTTTGCTTTCTGTATAATACAGTAAGTGAGTTTGTGAGATGAACGTAGGTGACAGCTCGGTTGCACATGTCTGCCTCAGGCTGAAACCAAGCCAATCATGGTTTCAGAAATCTTTTATTCAAAACTATCAGAATCATAAGCAGCTTGCTCCGTTTCTTCTTTGTTGACTTCGAACCTAGCAATTGATAATAGCGCACTTGTTCTGTAAACGTTTTCTATATTGCGCAGAAAGTGAACTTGGTTATCTTCCCCTATTCCATTATAAATCAGGGTAATATCGTCATCAATTTTAGGTTTTAATAAGTTATATACCACCTGCGCACGTACTTCGGATAGTTCTTTGTTCCCTTTATAATTGTCTATAGAGGATAGCCCTATCACAACTACCTTCATAGACAGTTCTCCTAAATCAGACAATTTATTAGCGTAGCTATATAAGTTATTTATTTTTGAAGCCCATTCGTTTACTTTATACTTTTCTGCAAGTGTTAAATTAGACTTTCCAGAAGAGAACAATACAAAATTTTCTTTTTTATGGAAGTACTGTTGATTTTTTATATCCATCAAGTTGGAAAGCTCTACATCTAAATCTACCGTATCAAGACTAAAAGATGGAGTCGGTAGTGCAAAAGACTGCTGAGGAATAGTAAGTAGATCACCTTTCCACCTGTGATGATCACATAGATCATCTATACTCTCTTTTGTTTGTGCTAATTTCACGCTATCGTGTTTTGAAATCACTTTTAAAAGTGCATCATTACTTGAGGGAGAGGAACTAATTTTACTAGAATGACAACTCTCTAAAACCAATACCATAGCAACAGCAAATACCGATGTTAATAATGAGTTATGGGCGTTCATTAGTCATTAGTTTTTTTATTATGCAAAGAAGAGTATTTCGTCTATCAGATGGTTCTAATCGTTCTAAATCACGTTTAATAGATTCTAGTCGCCTATTATTGTCTTTTTCATCCCTAAAACTAGGCATTTTTTTGTTTATCACAAAATTTAGAAGCTCTAAGCGATAGGCTGCATTTAGCTCTAGATAATCGTAAATAAACGTGTGATGTTACCCCAAAAATTAGGACAAAGAGCTAAGACAATAATTTTTGCTAACTTTGGGAAAAATGAAGCGCAGGAATTTCACATCAAGATTCAAGACAAAAGTGGTATTGGCGTCTTTGAAAGAAGACAAAACATTG
>JBCCRX010000116.1:0-16046 GCA_039201015.1 Bacteroidota bacterium
AGCGAATGGTTTGTTTTAATGAGCAAAAGCCCTAAAAATGATGTTTTCTAATAGAGATTGACTGAAAATGAGGTTATTTGACCCAAAAAATGTTAAAATTTCAATTTTAACAAAAAAGTATGCAGAAAGTGTGCAGAAAAAAAGGCTTCCAAAAGTGTTAACTCTCGGAAGCCTTGCTATTACTGGCGGTCTGGACGGGACTCGAACCCGCGACCCCCTGCGTGACAGTCACAAATTATTGGTTTTCAAATAGTTGCATTTGATTTCTTTTGTTTTGAAAATCAGTATTTTATGATTTTTCGCTTTTCTTTTAGCTTCCTTGGAACTACATTTAAGTACCCATTTGTTGTACCTATGTTGTACCCAAAACCAGAAAAGTATGTCTTCAATCAAAGTAGTTTTAAGAAAAAAAGCGTTGGCCAATGGCTCATTCCCCATCTTTTTAAGGGTGACCAAAAACCGTAGAACCAAATATTATCGTACTCCTTTAAATACTAATCTAGAGGAATGGAACGAAGATACCAGTTCTTTTAATGGCAAGAACAGGAATTATATTCAAAAGAATCGGGTGCTATTGAAAATAAAAGACCGAGCCTTAAAAACCTATTATGACTTGGAGATTGAAAAAGAGAACTTCTCCCTCGATGATTTTGACAAACATTTTCGGGTAGATACCAATCCAGCTTCACAAGATGTATTCCGGTTTTGGGAAGAAATTATTCAAGAAATGCGTAATGCTGGTAGAATGGGTAATGCCAAATTGTATCGCGATGCTTTGAATTCCATCAAGAGATTTATAGGGTTTAAAAGTCTACGATTCTCTGATATTGATGCTACTTTTTTAAACAAGTATGATGCTTTTTTGCGTTCAAGGGGAGGAACGGATGGTGGAATTGGTGTCAAAATGCGAACTATACGAGCCATGTATAACAAAGCCTTGGAACGCAACATTTTCAAGGTAGAAAAACATCCTTTCCATGTTTATAAAATATCTAGGTTAAAGGGCAAAGGCATTAAGAGGGCTTTGAACTTGGAGCAGGTCAATAAAATCCATAGTCTTGATTTGACCAAATACCCTCACCTGGTAAATCATAGGAATTATTTTATGTTCAGTTTCTACTCTAGGGGGATGAACTTCGCTGATATGATTAAACTGAAATGGAGCGACATCCATGGAGAGCGTATTAGATATATCCGCAACAAAACAAAACGTCCTTTTTCGGTTAAAATCAATCCACCTCTAAAAGCTATTTTAGATTACTATGGTGAGCACTCCTTGGGCACAAAATACATTTTTCCGATTCTTTTGTACAATGATTTAACGCCATTGCAACTAGACCATCGCAAAAAGAAAACGTTGGCTCAATACAACAAAGGCTTAAAGGAAATAGCCAATCTCTGTGGAATCAATCAAGCCTTAAGCTCTTATGTGGCTAGGCATAGTTATGCCAATTGCTTAAAACAAAAAGGAGTAGCCACTGACATTATTGGTGAATCTCTTGGGCATGCCGATATAAAGATTACCCAAGTCTACCTCAAGGAATTGGGCAATGAAATCGTGGATGATGCCGTGGAAGTGCTTCTTATCACATAAGATACTTTTAGAATATCGAATATTCTTTGAGTATTTACTTTTGGAAAAACTATTGTAAATCAGAAGTTAAATCTCGCATTTCTATAGAAAATCCTTAGAATTTTTAAGGTTTTTCTTTAATCTATTTTGTGCTTATTAAGCTAATTTTAATTTCCCCTCCATCTTTTGCTTCTGGATAACTTTTCAGGTCTATAATCGGATAGGTCAAGGTTTCCTGAATGCGATTAACACAACCATCTTTTAAAAATCATTAATACAACTAAAAATGCAAGAAGTTAAACTAACTCTAACTAAGGAAAAGGATTTCGTAATAGAAGAAACGGAGAGTACTATTTGTATTACCGGTACAAATTTTACTATTCCATCATTTGATGAAGAAGTTTGGGGAAATAAAAATCTTATAATCATGGGGTATGATTTAAGTATTACGGAGAGCTTAGAAGTATACGAACGGAATGTAACTATAGTTGCCAACACTTTAACCGCAAAGGAAGGTGTGCAAATTAATGTGTCTGGTAAAAATGGAGAGCCCTTCAATGTTGCGGCTGAAGATGGTAGAACTGCTGGAGCAAAAGGGAAAGATGGCAATGCTGGAAGGAATGGCACAAATGGAGGAATAATTAACCTTAGCATTAAAAATTTAATTAGTTCTGACCTTTCTTTAATTGCTAAAGGAGGAAATGGAGGAGCTGGGCAAATTGGAGGTAGTGGTGCTGTAGGCCCAACAGGAGGTACCGCAGGAGACCGAAGGCGGCGAAGTGAAGGAGCAGGTCCCAGAGGAGGGGTGGGAGGTACCGGAGGAGCAGCGGGCAAGGGAGGTGTTGGTGGAAATGGGGGCAGCGGTGGTGAAATAAATGTCAATGGCGTTCAGGAAAATATGACTTTTGTTTCTAAGGGTGGAGATCTTGGAAAAGGAGGTGCACATGGTAAACCAGGTGCAGGTGGAAAAGGAGGTTTAGGAGGAAGAGGAGTAGAATGTCGGAGAGTACGACAAGGTAGAGGTACTGTAAGGGAATGTGAATATATCGGAAGAGGTCCTGAAGGTCCAAAAGGAGCTGAAGGAAATTCGATAGAGCATCCATCGGCTGGTGGTTCTTCTGGCAAGGATGGAAAAGTTCTTACAACTGAGTTTGACACAGCAATTCACCTAGGATATTATTCGATTTCTTTTCTAAAAATGTTATTACATGAGGCTGAGATAGAATATTTAAACAAACGTTTTGAATCGTCTTTTAAAAGGTTGTCATATTTGGAAGAATTGCTAAGTGAAGGTAAAAAGACTGCGACTGAGGCAGTTGATTTACAAGAAGATCAAAACGAACCTTACAATGAACAACAACTAACAAGTATTCTAGAAAGAACTCATGTCTTACTTCTTCAGCTGGCTCAAGGTTTAGACTTTTACGGAGAGTACCCTGACTATGTCCCGCTGACATCTATTTCCATATATGAATCTTTTATAGATTCAATGCTTGATTTATCTACAGCCATCGAAACCTCTTATGACAATTATTATGAAAAAAATCAGTCTAAAGAAGCTCAAAGAAAATCTATTCAATTAGCTGTAGACTCGCTTGAAAATCAAAGAGACAACCTCTTACTAAGCAAGGAACAAATAATTGTAGAGATAGACCAAGGCAGAAAACAAATCGCTGATTTACTTGAAGAGGTATTGTTACTTGAACAAGAGGTGGCACTTGCAAAATCGGCATTTGTAGAAGCTGTTAGCCGTGAAGCTGCTTGCGGTTTTTCTGATATTCTAAAAGCTGGAGCTGCTGTAGCATCTATAGCATCAGGTGTTGGTGCAATATCAGGAGGAGTTGCTTTATTGAATCAAACCAGTGAATATGTACAAAGGCAAAAAATCAAAGATCGCTTTGAAAAAGGGGCCAAGTATATAACTAAACACGCTAAAGAAGTACAAGGTGGTTTTGATGGGATTTCAAAGGGTTATCAAGACATAAAAGATATAATAGATAAAGAAAGGGACGGTGCTAAGCTAATAGCGGCAGAAGGAGACTTTGAGGCGGCGGTGGCGAAATTCGAAAATCTACCTGAAGCAAGAGAATATCGAAGACTGATGAGGCAATTGATAAATCTAAATAAAACTAGAAATAACAAGATTCTTGAGACCGACGCTAAAATTACCAGGCTTGGAGAAATTGAAGTTACTTTTAGAGAATACGAGGAGAACATTCAGGTTGTTAGTTCAAGACTTTTGAATCTTTTTAATCCAAGACTTCTGGAATATGTAGTATTTTTTGAAAGAGCGTTGGCAAGTGCAAAGGCGTCTCTTCTAAGGGGTATAGTAATGGAGCATAAGGCTTTACAATATTGGGGTCTGTCCAAGTCACTTATTCCTAAAAATTTACAAGATAGAAATATTGACCAACTGAAGGCCTTTCATCTTGGTTTTAAGGATAAGTACTTGCGTATTATTGAAGATAGGAATGCTGTTCCACAAAAGATTTCCCCCTCAAAGATGACTTTTGAAAGAGCAGAGCATTTCAATTATTTTCAATTGTTAGATAAAGTTGGTCGATTTTCGTTTGAATTAGATACAAACCATCCTTCTTACCGTTTTTACGCAAGAGTTTTAATCAATACAGCAGAAGTGAAACTCGACATTCGTGGTAAAAATGATAATTGGATTTGGGTTTTTCTTAGGCACAATGGCAATTGTAGTTTTATTGACATGTTAGGAAATAAACACTCATTTTCACATCGGAAAAGAGATAGAGTTGCGGAGATAGTGCCTGGTCGGAATAGTACAATATTGAATCTTGGAGGTGAAATAGGTCAATACGCTTATTTAAGCCCTTTTACCCATTGGACTTTTATGATACAGTTTGGAGATTCGGAAGGTAATCCTTTAACTGATAAAGAAATAGCTGTTGTAAGTAAAAAAATAAAAAAAATCCATATTTCATTCAAGGGGATAGCGGACACCAGATATGGTTCGATGGCTAATGATTTTGAATATATGAATGAAAGTGAAGGATATTTTGAACCCTTCTATTACAATGCATGATCAGGTTTAGACAAAGAAGGGTTATTAATTATACTAATTGAACGCGATTTTTAAATTAGTAGCTGTTGGGGTGTTTCAGTTATTCTTGAACACGTTCCTATTATGCCAATTCAAAAACTCTGAGCTGGGGAGAAACTTCTTAGGTAGATTTATTACTTGACCTTCATATTTAAGGAAGCTATTGATTGATGCTCTGTTTTGAGTGCGTTTTAACTCTTTGGAAACTAATACCTTGTATTCTGGAGATATTGAAATGAAACCTCTATCAAATGCTTTATCGTGCAGGGAATTGAGACATAAACCATTTGCGGGGTTTACTCTATTTTTCGAGTCAACCGACCATGGTATAATATGACTGGCAATTAACAATTCGGGAATATCAATATTAGTTATGCAGCAAGTAGAGTTATAAGAGGCCAATATCATCTTTCTAAAAAAACCCTGATTGACCCGGGCCTTTACGCTAATATCTTTTTCCGTTTCTAATATTTGTTTGAAATTCAATTCTCTATCAATACTCGATTCTATAGAGGCACCTTTGTACTTGGCTAATATTTCTTCACTTGACCAGGCTAGTTCATCCCAATTTCCATGAAATTCTTTCCAGACTTCTTCTTCTCCTTTTGCTCCTTGTGTCAAACCTGATATATTACGGGCTTGTAAAGCTGGGTCTAGCCTTGCAAAATTAGCTAGCTTCATCGCCACCGACCCAACGCTTCTACCAATTAGACCGGCAGTTTCTTTAATAGCTGGGTTGCTAGAATTGATCTTATTAAAGGGGGTTTTACAATAAAGATTGAAAGCAACTATATGCTCTTCTCGAGTCCAGTTTTTTTTGGTCATCACTCTTGAAGATAGAGAACCCCTAGCCTACTGATATGATTAGACAGTCCGACTTGAAATTCGTTAATCAAATTATTCCTCAGCGTGAATAGATATCTTGGCAAAGTCCGACTTTCCTTGGTTCTTTTCTTTATCTGATTCTTAGAAATAGAAGTAAAAAAACGCATATCAAAATATATAAAAGCATTCCCAGTCAATTTAATGTATTTATGAAGTCCAGAAACATCAAAAATATCGGTGCTTAAGGCATATCCCAAGCCTCTATTAATTGTTTTCTTTTGAAAAAGGTTCATATTTTGATGTTCGGCGGGTACAATAAACCCAGGTAAAATTCTATGCATCATATCATTGCCCTGTGATACATCACATAATGGAGTCATATTAAGCTCTACAGGAATAATCTTTTTGTAAAGCTCTTCTACAAAATTTGCAACTAACTGTTCTTTTTGAACATCAGTAGGACCTTGATTATCATTATCCCGTTTATATTCTTTTGAAACGTGACTTTTTATCGCACCAATTTGATTATGAATAGAGTCATCAAATATTTTTCTATTGAAGTTTCTTTTGTAAATGGCATAAAGTGAACCTGTTAGTTCCGGCTTATTAGGTGAGAATGTAAATAATTTTGTGTTGACTAGTCCACGATTAATCTCTTTCCTTAAACTTGAAATCTCCTTCGAATTACTAACCTGAACCCAATTCTTATATTCTTCTTGTCTTTTGTCTAGAATTAAACGGTCAATGTCATCATCTAATATTTGGTTCAAAGCAAGAAGGACAGAATCTGTTCTCATTTGATCATTATCTAAATTTAGATATCCCTCATCCCCTGCATATGCTATTGATAATAAGGTAATCAGTTTTTTCAGATACTCTTCTTTACCATTTGCGTCATATGAGTTTACAAGTTGAAAAATAGCATCAAAGGTTTCCGCCGCAGATTCATTGACAATTCTTTCCCATTCGCAGAATAATTTGTAAGTATCTAAACTAGATAAGGCCTCATTTATTCTTCTATATAACTCATCTTCTTGGCCTGGTATCCATTCCTTATTGTTAAAAAAATCCGCTTTTTTTAAACTTATACTTCTATATGGTTTTTTAAGTGTGTGGTACTTTTCACTAGTATCAAAAATTTTTTCAAAGTGTTCCCCATACTCTTCCTCTTCTTGACTCCAGATAACCAAAATGTAACTATGGTTATCGTTGCCGAGAATACTCTCGAAAATATTTGAGTGCTGGGCTTTAAAGTTTTTATAAGCATCTGAATCACTACTCCCCATTGAAGATTGTAACTGTAAGTTCAAGTCAAGAAAAACTAGTCTAAATTGAGTCGGTTTACTTGGCAGCGGAAAATCGGAGGACGGTCTTCCGTCCGAGTAATAGTGAGGTATTTGATGCTTGTAAAGCGAATTCAAAAGAGGTTTTGCTTCTTCTAGTTGATCATCTATTACTATTGTTTTGCCTGTTTTAAAATAATTTCCAACCATAATTACTTTGGAATATTTAGTTGAATTATTGCCCCTGTTTTGAAATCTTGGGGTATGTTGGGATCCCATTCCGGAAAGGACATATTTCCTCCATGGGAGAGCATTATTTCATTTGCGATATGTAAACCCAAACCCCATCCTCCAGAAGGTTTTCCTGATTCCATGGGAGAAATAGCTTGATTTATTGGAATTAAAAATCCTGTCCCATTGTCAGCTATAATTATGCTTAAAAAACTTTTTGACTCTTCTAAATCAATAAATATCTTTTTAGATACTATTGTTTTGTGTTCATCCTTTGCTACTTGAAGCCAGTAAATAGAGTTATCAATGAGATTTATTAAGGTGCCCTCAATTAGCCCTTTAGCTATTTTAGCCTTAAAGTGTTTTTTATTAGAATAGCCTTTTATTACTTCTATTTCATGTGCTTTTAAACGAAATGCTACGGAAAATAGAGCATCTTCAATCACCTTATGAAGTTCTATGTTAACTTTGTTCGATTTTCTAAAAATCTCAGAGTACCCCTTGACTAATTTGCTTAATCTTTTTACGAGGTTTGCAAATACTTTATGGTCTTTGTTGCTTTTTACCAAATGGATTAGCTCCGCAATAACTTTTTCTACTTCATGTAGAATTATACCCATACCTAACCCCGCACTAGCCGTTTTAAGTAAATTTTCATACACGGTATTGTAGCTTTCTTCAATATCCTGGATATAAGAGTTTAGTGCAGTGTTCAGTTCTTTATCTTTAATCTTTTCATCAACCAGTTTTCTTAGTTTATTTATTGATGAATGTACAGGTTCTTCTTTGCTTTTTGGGCCGTATTTATCCCTTAATCTTTTTTTGTCAGCCTTTCTAAATACATCTACTACAGAAAGTCCATGTAGAACTGCATCTCGGAAGTTTTCATAATATTTGTCCTCAATAAATCCTTCTCTATTTGTCTTCTCTTTAAGCTTAAGGCTTTTTTCTCTATTTAAAAAGACCCCGGATACTATGAGGTTATTGCTCAGGTTCACGGGAACATTAACCCTTTTCAAGTTTAAACCAAGCCAATCATTTCCAGGTTCGCCGTAATCGTATACCCTAACGTATCCCGAAGCTTCATCCCCCCTATAAACTTTTACTCCGCTATTTTCCCGAACGTATTGTTTTAAACCGGATTTATCACTAATATCTTTCACAATAAAAGCCTCAAAATCAAATATTTCTCCCTTTACTACGATTTCTCCGATGCCTTCTGTTGAAAAACCAATGTCCTTCCCGTAATCATCTTTGCGTTTAAGGGACTTACTGGCCATTACTAATTTTTCGTCGGTAGAGAGTTTTTCATCATCTTTATTGGGCTTGTATTCTATTTCTCTTCCTTCAATCCCCTGGAAAGTCGTGTAGGGCTTGAAGTTGTAATAAAGCTCTTTTATTTCAGTGCCTTCGATGATAATGGAAAATGAAAACAATGAAAAATCTTTTATCTCGTCCCAGCTAATTAAACCTTCCAACCACCCTGGTTTATCAATAAGCTGAAGAGATGGCTTGAATTGTTCATTACTTTCCTCAAAGGGATTAGTTATTGAGGTTATTGACCTTTGAATGCTTCTTAATTTTTTCCTAGACCAATCCGTTTTAAGATTGCAAATGGAAATAAACGTACCATGGTCACCGTTCTTGAAATGAAGAGGGATTTTGCGTTCGACAATTACGATTATTACATCCTCCAAATACTCTTTCTCATTAAATTCTCGCCAATCGATTTTTACTGTAACTTCATTATCATTTTCCTTTTTTGATACTAGTTCAATAATGTCGCCAAGTTTGTGGGCTCCAAGTCTGCCTATACCTTTTTCACCAATAGGAATTCTACCCAACGGGGTCTTCTCCCTTGCTTGAACTTTCAGCGCTTTATGATCACTTCCTAATTCTAACCAAACATTTTCAATGATGTCGCGGTTCATTCCAAACCCATTATCTTCTATAAGAATTATTCCCTTTTCTTTTTCTTCAATGTTCTCCATTAAGACCGTAACCTCGGTGGCATCAGCATCATATGAATTTTTGATTAGTTCTAAAAAAGCTACCTCTTCACTCTTAATTAACATATCTCCGAGCTGAGGCAATAAGCGTGCTCTTGATTTAAAATGCAAATTGCTCTTGAATTCATTTTGACTTGGAACCATGCTGCTCATAATAGACACTCCTGTTTTATAGCTTTTGCGATTTTGTCAGCTAGTAACGGGGGTACAGCATTTCCGATTTGTCTAAAAGCCGCAGTTCTTGGCTGACTTTCCTTCACTCCTTCAAAGTAATAGTCGTCAGGGAAAGATTGAATTCTTGCAGCCTCTCTAACCGATATTGAACGTAGTTGTTTTTTATCTGGATGAATGAAATGATGTCCATCTTTAGCTATATGAGCTATCAAAGTATGAGGTTCTTTATCAACAACCTTAAATCGGTCCAAAAAGCTTGATACGTTTTTTTGGGTTCGCATCCCATCAGGAATTTGACTATTCTTGAGTCTTTCTCCGTCTTCCAATTTCTCGATAGCTAATTTATAAATTGCAAGATCTTTTTTATTATGTGGTCTAGTAATATGGTGGGTAACGTAATCAATACCATTTCTTAAGGCCTTTTTTCTCAAATATGTGTTGGATTCCATTGCATACTGTTGCACCATTTGAGTTTCACCAGGAGCGATAGAAAGTAAATCTGAGAAAATATCTTTGAGATGATATTTTACTTTTTCTTTTTGAAATTTCGGATAAGTCAACTTAAGTTCTTTTTTCCAACCTATTATGATAACACGTTCACGATTCTGAACTACACCGAAATCATAGGCATTGAATAATTTGGCGTCCAATTCATAACCCAATCTTCTATAGTATTTCTTAAGATTTTCGAAGTATTTCCCTCCAGCAGCAGATAGAAGGCCTGGGACATTTTCGAATACAAATAATTTAGGTTGATATTTTTTTAGGAAGCGACCGTATTGGACATAAAGCTTTGTTCTTTGGTCGTCTGTTTTATGCTTTAGAGGTGCTCTTCCTACAATAGAATAAGCTTGACACGGTGGTCCACCAATAATAAGGTCAATGTTGTTGCCTACAGTTAACTTATCAATCTTCTCAAAAATCGAAGAATTGTCATTACCTATTTCTGCATTAATAACACTATTCAATAATCCTTCTGGAACAGAATCATATAATTCTTTTCTGGTTAGGTCTCCTTTTAGATATGAATAATAAGTTTCCTCTTGATTAGATTTTTTTAAAAAATGGTATGCTATTCTAGTTTTTAATGTGAAACAGGCTGCTTTGTCAAACTCTACATGAGCTATAGGTTCATATCCTTGGCGATAAAATCCTTCCGATAAGCCCCCGGCACCTGCAAAAAGGTCAATATATTTAATTTTGTTCATTCAGTTGGTTGGTTGCCTGTACAACTTTAATTTCTTATATACTCTGTTGTTTTAATTATTAACTAATTCCTAGGGGGATCTATTGCGTAAGAAAAATTATATAAAGTTAACAATTTGTATTGATTATATGAAATTGTAAAACACTGAATATCAATAAATTAAAAAAATTGAGGTACTGGAAATCGTTAAAAACCCTACTTTATCCATAACTCATATTGCTTCTTTGCACTTGGATATTCATCAAAAAACTTACCCATATGGCTTTGATAAGTGGCAACCGCCTTTTGATATGAAGCTTCCTTTTCATTTTTGGTTTGAACATGCATTCTATATCCAAAAAATAATCCGCTAAACCCAATGAAGATTGATACAACAAAAGTTATTACCGCCCATTTCGGATAAATCTTAGCATTTTCTAATTTTCTATTCAATCTATTTACATAGACTTCTCGATCTTCGGTTTCCTTTTGCTGAAAACTTTTTAGTTCAGATACTAAGTTATCAATGGGAGTCAGGTCAAATTTGACCTTTAAATCCTCGGCCCTCTGGAGACCATTTTCCAGTCTTTTAACATTGGCCTCAAAATCGGTCAGTTCGTTGACCAAAAGTTGTGTAATTGTTTCAAGTTTATTCATGGTATAGAATTTAAATACCCATTCCTAGGTCAATGGATTTCTTGATTGCTTTTTTGGCAAGGGATATTGCCAACTTCTGAGGAACCGGGACCACTTTATCCAACAATTTGATAGTATTTTTTGGCGAGATGATTCTATTTGGCACATTGTAACGTGTCAATTCCCTGCCAATTCCAGCCATGCTCATATTTCTATGTATCTCGCTTCCCTTAAAACTGTGTCCTTGAAATTCAAACCGAAACCCTTGGAGTTTGCCTTGCTTATTGATGCTAGGGATGACTTGAACCCCATTGGTCCTCATTCCTTGTAAATACTGTTGGTAGTTTTCGGGTTTTTGATGCCTCAGGGTCAGTTCGTGTCTTCGTTTGATTTCATTGCGTAATTCTTTGGTCTGGAATTCCCGTTCCATTTGTACTTGTTTAACCGTGGTCAACCGTAATTTTTCGGCCGTTTTTTCGGCGGCCACTTGACTCCGTTTTCCAATAAAGCTGTCATTGTAGGCGATTCCTTTAAAGTCGATACGGTTCACATATAAGTGGATATGGGTATGCTCTTTATCTCTATGGACAAATGCAATGGCTTGTCGTTCCCCAAGCTTCATTTTATCCATAAACTCTTTGGTGACTCTTTCAAGCTCTTTCTTTTTTAGAAGTTGCCCATCATTGATTGTAGGACTAAGTACAAAGGATAGCGTGTTGCGCTCACAATTATGGTTCATTGCTTGTATGCGCTGAAATTCTTCGGTAATCTCTTTGGGGTTTTCCCCGACCAAATGCTGTCTGAGCACCACTTCGGCATTCTTTTCCTGGTTCCAACCATAACCCATCGAGGCACAGGTATGTGATATGGATTTTCCCTTGCCTATCATTTGCTGAATCTTTTAAGATGTTCCTTAATTTGCTTAGCAGTTTCGTAGACCATTTCAGTCAGCTTTGGACTTTTCTTCCTGAACATATTGCCAATTGATTTGAAGTTGTTGTGGTATTTGGCCAACATTTGATAGATTTCGATTTCCTCATCCGACAACCGTTCGACAGTAACTTGTTCCATGGCCATCCTACGCAGGAATTCACTTAAAGACAAACCGCAGAGTCTGGCTTTGGCCATTAGCAGCTTTTTTTCATACGTGGTACAGCGGAATTTCACTATCTGGGTTTTTCCCTTAAACGACTCTTTTTTTTCCCTGCGACCATCGGGAGCAGGCGAGATTGTGTCCACAGACACACATCTCGAATTCTTAACAGAATTACGTTTTGGGTTGCCCGTCTCATCAATCAATTCTGATAATGTCACGGTAGATACGGCTTCTTCTTGGGTGAGGGGTACATTATTTTTTTCTGCCCAACGACGTAATGCAACTTCAAGTGCATCAAATTCTTTTTCCAAATTATTACTGCGCATGATGCTTCAACTTTTCGTTTATATCCTTAAATCCAGCATAACAATTTCTTCGGTCTGTAGCTTTTGGATACAATCCGATTAAATAGTGTGTCGCTTTATCTCCTGCGCTGTCATTGTCCAACGCTAGATTGAGGGCGGAATATTTTTCTAGGATGGAATTGACTTTTGTAGCAAAGGCCAGAGAGTTCAGAATAACTACATCAGATTCAACGAACCATTTGGGTTGAATAACCAAAAGCGACAAAAAATCGAACATTCCCTCAACTACCGTAAGGCTTGGATTGTGATTTTCAATTAAGGTGATGGCCTTGGGAGATGCACAGTATTTCTGGAAACAATTGCGTAGTTCCCATCCCCCATTTTTGTTTTGTAGCCCCAGAGCAAAAAAGGATTTTTTACCTATTCCAAAGTGTATTTCTTTGATAAATCCATAGGCCAGGGTCAATGGGATTTTACGCTTTTGTAGGTAATCAATTAATGCCATATGACTTATTGGCCTTATATCTTGGATACTGATTTTTCTATCCTTCTCGACACTCGGGGGCTGATGAAAAGAAAAAGAACTTGTTTGAGCCTGGAGCCATTTCAAGGCTTCCGCGACACTAAGACTTTTCAATCGACAAACAAGGTCGATTATATTTCCTCCAAGGCCTTCCCCATGGTCGTACCATCTATTCAGGGTTTTGGAGACTTTAAAAGAGGCTTGGGTTTCTGATCGGAACGGACTCAGAAACCAAGCTTCTTTATCCGTTTCCCTTACTGGAAAGTGCCCTAGCTTTGCCATCGTGTCAACGATGCTAACGGTACGGGCTCTTTCACAGTTAAATCTTTCTTCTTTCATGGCTCTATGTACATTTAAATTTTGATGATTTGATGAAGAATCAGTCAAAAGGGCTATTCCTGTTGGCCTCACTAGCTTCATCATTTTTTCATCGATTCATCATTTCTTATTTTTTTGGTTCTGGCTTTGTCATCATTCTTTATTTTGATGACGGGATGATGACAAAGTGATGACAGATTTAAGTCCCATAAATAGAGGGATGGTCTTAGGACGTCATCATTTCATCAAAATTTTTCAGCAGAAAATGCTTGGAGATGGAAAAGTACCTGCCTTTTGCATCCTCTAAATTGATTTCACCATTGTTCCAAATAGTTACCCGCTGGTAGCTGTTCGAGTTTTTCTGGTTTTTCAATCTCCAATCTTTCTTCAGCAGTCTACGCAATTGGGTAAGGTCAGTTTTTACCCTGGTCTTGTTGAGCATGTGAAGTGCATCCATGGGGCATAGTTGAATCTCGCTCAACTCAAACTTGTCCATAGCACTAAGTAGTAGACTGGCCAATTCTTTTTCTACTCTGTTTCGGTTGTTGTTCACTAGCTTTTTTAGAGCTGGAGTAAATAGTTGGTTGGGTGAAAACCACATTCGAGTGGATTGGATCGTACTGACTTTACGATTGCCCAGATAGAATAGAAATGCTGGGATTTCAGCCATGAGCTTTTCTAAAAAGTCTGTTTCCTCATTTTTGATGGGAGGAATTTTCCGGACCCAGAAACGGGTCTCATTACCATCAATTTTAATGAAGTTATCCTCGTTGTTGCTGCAGAGGATAAACTTACCGAAGAACTCCACTTCACGTTTGTCTTTCCCTTTGGCCTCCAGTTTATTTCTATTGGTGGTACTGAGGTATTTTATGCGCTCGGTCAGTTCCTCTTTATTGAACAATACTTCATCGATGCATATCAAAAGCTTATTGGCCCAATCTGCATTGAACTGGCTGCCAAAGCTGTCATTGGTGAGATAGGTAAGGTTGTTTTCAAAGGTTTCCTTTAGCCATTTCAGGAAAGAACTTTTTCCTGTGCTGCGTTCCGAAGAGACCAGACACAAAATGGGCAAAATCTGGATAGGCTTTACATATAATAACTGCAGATAATCCAATCCCAATTCCCTTTGGCACCCAAAGATGTGTTCCAAGAATTGTAATGTCTTATCAATGGTGCCTTCCTTTGGAACAAAGCTTAAGGGAGAGTAAATATTATAGAAGCTATGGTGTTCTTTTTTAAAGTCTATGTGGTTGGGAATACACGTGAAACCGTCATATTTTGGAACCTTGCTCAAAAAATCCTTACCATGGTCTTGCTTAATGGTATGTTCACTCCACGAAACCAATTGTTCGTTAAAGTGGCCTGAAATAGTGGGCGATTTTACTAGTTTATAATACGTAGTACCCACCCTTACATAGGGGATTGTTTCCATAATTAGACTTTCAGATTCTTGAGCTAAATTCTTTTTCTTTTCAAAAGCTGCTCATTGAACTTTTGTTCTAAAAATTCATCTGATAAATCTGGTTTGCCCAAAAGCCAGGCATCAATAGCTTCTTTATCAAAAAATTTCTGTCGTACATGGGCGTTTTCGCCCATGGGAATCAAACGGAGTGAAGTGAGTTTGTAGATTTTACTTTTTGACAAGCCCGTATAGGCCACCAAATCATCAACGTTCATTACCCGTTTGTTTTGGGAAAGCAGGGTTTTAATTTCGGTTAATAGTCCTACGACTTTCTTTTCCTCAGTCATTAGATTTTAGATTTAAGTTAATGATTGAGTAAAGGCCTTTACTGTGAATGCGCTAGGCAAACATAGGAAAGCTTATCACGTTAACTGGAACAATAAATGGTGCTTGTCAAAGAATTGCGGTAAGTTTATTGTTCTCCGAATACTTCAATGATTTTCTCATGCTCAAGAACCACCAGTTGCTTGTCCTTCATTGAAGTGTTCCATCGACTGAAACTTGATTCTAGTGTGCTGGGATTAACAGGATTGCCGTTCATCGAGAAGGATTCTTTGATTATTTCGAAAAGCATTTTCCGCCGAGCTGTATCGATGTCAATTATTCCATCCCTGACAAATCGATGCATCAATGAAAACACAAAGAAATAATTGGCCGAGCTGCCATTTTTTATGAGGTTACGATTGTTGATTTTGGTTTGGGGAACGTATCCCATCAATAACAAATGAAAATTATCCAAATCTTCATCCGTCAACAATAATTTTGGGAAATCCTTTCCGTAAAGATTGATTTTAATCATTTCCAATCCATGTTTGTCCCGATGGAATCTTTTTAGCCCGGACTGATAGCCAGCGGAAAGAATGATGGTCAGGAAGGCCATGGTCAAATATCCAGTAAAAATCAAAAATTGTGTCTTGAAGGAATCGGAAAAAGTGAAGGCCGCGATGAAAGCGACAGGTGTCATACAGGTCAAAAGAAAAAGGATTTTCTTGCCTTCACTTTTATCCAAGGAATGATAAAAGCTTTCCTTTTTCTTAAGAAACTTGTAAAAGAACTTTCCTATGGCCTCAATAACTCCCTTCATTCTAATGAAAATCACAAGATTAACCTAAATGTAAACAAAAGAAATTACCTTTGGAAAGTGTTGTACCTATGTTGTACCCAAGGGAAAGAAAAAAGGCTCCCGATTTCTCGGAAGCCTTGTGTTTACTGGTGCGGTCTGGACGGGACTCGAACCCGCGACCCCCTGCGTGACAGGCAGGTATTCTAACCAACTGAACTACCAGACCAATGATTTTATCGTGTGCAGACTCTAGCCACAGCTAGATTCAAATCTTGTTCAAATGCTTTGAATA
>JBCCRX010000117.1:0-16040 GCA_039201015.1 Bacteroidota bacterium
CCTAGAAATCAATTGGTCGTCGTGATGGACGATGATCTTTGGCAAAGCGATGTTGGCGACACGGTGCGTTTTTACTACGGTTCGGCTTATCCCGTATTGCCGCAACCCGAACCCATATTCGATCTCACACATTTCACGCCACAAGAGATGTTGGAAGAACCACTGCGCAAGCAGTTGCGTCATTTTCTGTTCATTGCAGATGTTTCAGACGAAGATTCGCCCACAAAACGCTGGGTGGAAGACGATTTAGGTGCAGAAAAATTGCGCTCCGCTAGAGAAGTTCCGAATGAATCTACGACGGTGCTGAAAGACCGTTGGGCAAAAAACCAATTGCTAATTTACATTTACGGCGACGGTCAAAAAATGCTCAAAGAACAATTGATTAAAACCTTTTCTGCGGCCAAGAAAAGGTTGGACCAATCTAAGAAAAGTCAAATTAAAGACAATGTGTATATCGGTGGCGAAAACCGCATCATTATTGAACAAATGGCTTCTTCTATGGGCTTGAGTATGCGTGTGCCAAAGCCTTTTTTAGTCGCCTACGATCAGGACAATATCATGTGGCTGCGTCGAGAAACGCCCGTTAGCAGCAGCAATATTATGATCTATAAAGAGCCTTATAAAAGTACCGATCAAATTTCTAGAGAACACCTCAAAAGCATACAGGATTCTTTGGGGAAAAAATTGGTTTCTACGGACATTGATGGCACTTACATGCGCATCAATGACGTTGATTTACCGATGTTCACGGAGACCACTGAACTGAATGGCAATTATGCTTTAGAAGCGCGCGGTGTTTGGGACATCGTCAATGATTTTGCGGGCGGGCCTTTTGTGAGCTATCTGGTCGTCAATCCGAAAACAAATGAACTCGTTCACATCAATGGCTTCATTCATGCACCAGGTGAGGAGAAAAGGGAATTTATGCAAAATTTGGAGCATGTTATTGGGACGGTGAATTTTTGAGAGAAGATGGAGAGAAATGAGAGAATTGAGAGAATGAGAGAATTGAGAGAATGAGAGAATGAGAGAATGAGAGTTTGAGAGAGTATTTCGTCATTGAAGTCTAAATGAAATGAAAAACCTGACTAGTTTTTGCTTTGTGCATCTAATATCTTTTCAAGTACTAGCGCAAGATACGCTTAGTCTTTTTGAGCATTTATTTCAGGAGAAAGTGCTTGAAATGAGCCTAGAGACAGATGTCCGCAAAATGGTGAAAAATAAGTACAAGGAAATCTATCAAGCGGCAACTTTGAGTTATAAAAGTTTAGAAAATGATAGTTTAATAAGGCATAGTTTAGAAATTCGAGCGCGGGGAAATGCGCGGAAAAGCAATTGTTTTTATCCACCTTTGAAATTGAAATTTCCGAAAAAAGAACTCGCTAGTTTGGGACTAAATCCTGAATTCAATAAAATAAAAATGGTTTGTCCTTGTCGGAAAGGCAAAACCTATGCCGAATACATCTTAAAGGAGTACCTCGCTTATCGCCTCTTCAACATCATGAGCGATATGAGTTTTAAGGTGCAGTTGGTGGAAGTCAATTTTATTGATGAAAAGGGCAAAGCTCAGCCATTCAAAGGCTATGGATTTTTGTTAGAACCTGCTGATGAACTGGCCGCTAGGTTCAATGGAGAGGAGCATAAAGCCAGCATTGTAAATCCTAAATATACGATGCCCGAGCAGACCAATCTGCTCAATATTTTTCAGTATATGATTGGAAACACGGATTGGTCAATTAATAAATCACACAACATTTTCAGCTTTCGATCGCCTGATTTTAGGCTGCCCGTCGCCGTACCTTACGATTTTGACTATTCAGGCATCGTGAATACTACTTATGCCATTCCAAACGAAGACTTGCGCATCGAAGAAGTGACCGAACGCTTGTTTAGAGGTATTTGCAGAACTGACGGCAGCTACCAAGCCGCACTGCAAGCATTTTTAGATAAAAAAGAACTGATCTACGCCGCTTTGAACGAACTCACAATGCTAGATGAAAAAAGTCGTAATTGGGTTGCTAATTATTTGGATGACTTTTTTGAGGAAATGGCATCTCCTTTTGTGAAGCGCAATGTTTTTGAGGAACGCTGTGAGAATTGAGAGGGGGAGAGAGTTTGAGAAAGTGAGAGTTTGAGAGGAGTGAGAGTTTGAGAGGAGTGAGAGAATGCGTCGAATTTGTTACTTTTGCGATTAAACTGAATGATACATGCACGCTTTCTTCTCCTATTTGATTAAGCTTTTATTCCTATTTTGCTTAGTTTTTTCACAAAGAATAGCCGCTCAAGATAAAATGTCCGTATTTGAGTCAATTGCTGACAAGCAGTACCGCAAGATGACGATCACGGCGGATTTTGATGAATTTCGAGCGCATAAAATGAAGGAATATCGGCAAAATGCTATTCTCGAATTCTCGAATGAAACGGGCAAAAAAGAAACTTGGAACATCGAAATCGAAGCCAGAGGAAAATACAGGCGGCGAGTATGTACGGACATGCCACCGATTCGATTGATTTTTCCGAAAGAAGGCTTGAAAAAAGGCAAATACAAAACGGCGCACAAAAAATATAAATTGGTGACTCATTGCTTGGAGCGGAAAGATAGTGAGCAAACGGTACTGCGCGAATATTGGACTTACCGCATGTATAATCAACTGACAGATCAGAGCTTCCAAACAGTACTGCTGGAGATTGTGTATAGAAATACTGCTGATCAAAGTGAGATTCAGCAAATGGGATTTATCATTGAGAATGAGAAAGAATTAGCGCGTCGAATTGGCGGGAAAAAGGAAGAACGTTGGGGCTTAACCAAAGACAGTATCCAACAAATAAGCTACGAAAATCTGTTGCTATTTCAGTATATGATTGGCAATACCGATTGGGAAATCAAAATGGTGCGTAATATGATAATGGTGCTTTCCAATGGCAATGCTCCACTCGTCATTCCCTACGATTTTGATGCTGCTGGACTGGTAGATGCTTCTTATGCCGTCCCTAATCCCAATCTTAAACAAAAGTCGATCAAACAGCGGATTGCCATGGGTACTTTTCAGGATGAAGCAGTGCTCGGCGCAGCTTGTGAGCGTTTCATTGACTTGTACAATAAAACTTGGTGCTTTGAAGATTGCCCTTATCTGGACGAAGATTCTAAGAAAGATATGGATAATTACTTACAAGATTTTTTGAAGCTACTAGAAAATGAAAGAAAACGCAATAAGGTCTTTTTGAAAAAAAAGTAGCGCACTGCTAAAAAAGAATGGATACTACGTGCTTTTTGTACCAAAATCGAAGCACTAGGCGTTTATTGCATTAAATGTTTTAAAATTAAGGCTCACATTTCCCTCCCAGTTTTTTCTCAATTGTTCCTTTAGTGAAAGTTCAATAATTAGCTTAAACCTTATCATCAGCAACTGACTACTATGATACGAAAACTACTATTTCTAATAGGACTATTTTATGGCATTACCCTAAATGCGCAGCAAGAACTGCACCTGCATTTTCAGCGAAATATTTGGCAAGCCAATCGAAGTAATCCCGCATTTCTACCAGATGCAAAATTTGTGATTGGGCTGCCAAGCATCCACAATAATTTATATCTGGACGGCACGAACTTGAGTAATCTAATCGATACCGAAAATCGTCGCTTGACTTTATCAAATGCGATTGATGACTTGGAAGAAGCTAACCTTTTTAGGAATTATTTTGAGCTAGAAACACTAAGCGGCGGACTGTATTTGGGTAAATTGCACCTCAGCTTGCACCATGCACTCAAACTAAATGCTTATTCTGATTTTCCGAAGGAACTCGCACAACTCATCACGCAGGGAAACGCGCAATTTATCGGTGAAACTGTTGATATCAGCCACGATATAGATGCTTTTAGTTATAGTGAATTTGGCTTGGGACTTGGCTATCAACTCAGCGACAACTTTTCAATTGGGGGAAGAGTAAAATACCTCAATGGTATTGGAAATATTTCTACTTCCAGAAACAGTTTATTCCTGACGACCGACGAAGATATTTATCAATTAGAACTCAATGCAAATTATCAAATAGATGCTTCTTCTCTTTTGCTTTACAATGGATTGGATGCGCCCGAAGAAATCGTTCAACTGGGTGGACTTAGCCTTGACGAAATACTCACCGCCAATCAAGGAATTGCTTTCGATGTAGGCGCGCATTTGCAATTTGAAAATTTTGACCTAGCTTTTAGTCTGCTAGATATTGGTCAAATTACTTGGGAAGAAAATACGCGCAATTACGTCGCCAATGGCACTTATGAATACGGTGGATTGGACTTGGTGAATGCTTTTTTGGAGGATTCCATCGCCTTTTCTACGGTTTTGGATAGCTTAGAAAACATTTTTGCCGTGCAAGAAACGAGCAATTCTTATTCCACAGAACTGCCGATGCGATTATATGCCAGCTTCAATTACGATTTGAGTGATACTTGGACGGCAGGCTTGGGCGTACACGGTGAATGGTACAGGGATGCCTTTTTCCCTGCGCTAAGTTTCAATGCACAAACGCGCCTCGCCAATTTCTTGCGTCTAGGTGCAAATTACACGCTTTTCGACAACCGCTACGATCACCTGGGACTAAATGCGCAATTCCAACTTGGACCTATACAAGCCTATGCTATGGCTGGAAACCTCCTGAGTGCTATTCGACCTCGTCAAAGCAGCAATGTAAACGTAAGACTTGGTGTAAATTTATTGTTTGGCAGAGTAGAGTAGGGGTGGTTTTTGCCATTTTGTTATTGTAGTATTGTGTCATTGTACTTGTACCACTTCGCCATACAATGGTACAGTGAAGCTATGATACAATAGTTTAGAGCAATAATTTCTGCGTGATAATAAATTGCACTTTTATAAAAAAGATGGAGGCGAAAAGCCAAGATTTCATCCGCTTCAAATCAATTTGGCGTCTAGCCAAATTGATTTGAGCAAGGTTTAAAAAGGATAAAATTGAATATTCGTGCAATTTGTTACACACACAATTTTCCCCTTCCTTTTTAAAAATTAATTTTTTTTTCGCATTTTTGACGCAAAAGAAATTTAAAAGAGTACACAGTTCGGAAAATGAAGATTTCGTCTCCAAAAACCGCAGAAAGTTTTCAGCCTGAGGCAGATTAAAATTTTCTAAGATGAAAAACTTTCTGCTAGAGGGGTTCAAGGATGAAAAACAGCAAAAATCAATAATTTTTGCTGTTTTTCACCCTTGAGAACCCCTTAGAGCATCCAAAAAACCCACCTTAAAAGGTTTTTTAGATGCGACTTAACGAAATCTTAAAAGTGTGTACCCTTCCGAGAAAAGGACATTTAATTTAGACAAAACGAAAAAACGTAACAAGCAATGACAAACGAACAGAAGCTTTTTTATGGTAGTTGCTTCGCTCTGATAACAACTGCTTTCTCTTTTAGCATTCGTGCGGGTATTTTGCCTGAATTGGGCGACCAATTGGGAATTGATGAAGTAAAACTAGGTTTCATTAATTCTATGTGGTTTTGGGGCTTTCCTATTTCGATGATTATTGGTGGTTTGGTGTATAATACCGTAGGTGGCAAAAAAATCATGCAATTTGCTGTTTTTGCACACGGAATCGGTATTTTGTTGACCATATTCGCGCCCGCTTTTGGTGCATCTGCTTATGGGATGTTGCTGATCTCCACTTTGCTGATTGGTATCGGAAACGGCTGTACGGAAGCGGCTTGTAATCCAATGATCGCGGATACTTACGAAGGCGTGAAAATGAGCACGATGCTCAATCGCTTCCACATGTGGTTTCCGGGCGGCATTGTACTAGGAAGTCTTATTTCATTGGCGATGCAAGGTATGGGCTGGCAAGCGCAAGTCACTGTTATTCTAATTCCAACGGTCATTTACGCCTACCTATTCTGGAATGTGAGTTGGCCTTCTGCTAGAACTGAAGAACAAGCCGATTTGAGCAGTAATTTCTCTGCGATGCTTTCTCCGCTCTTTATCTTTATGCTGGTTTGTATGGGATTGACTGCCATGTCGGAATTTGCGCCCAATCAGTGGGTAAGCGTTACTTTAGTAGAAAGTGGTGCGCAACCTATGGTGCTACTCGCGCTGACCTTCGGCGTGATGACCGTAGCAAGGTATTTTGGTGGTGCTGCTGTCGGTCAATTCAATACAACGGGTGTGCTGTTGGGTTCTGCCGTCCTAGCAACGATTGGTCTATTGATGTTGAGTAACTTTACGGGTGGAATGGCCTATGTGGCAGCCATAGTGTTTGGTCTGGGAATCGCTTATTTCTGGCCCAATATGGTTGGCTTCGTAGCTGATTATGTACCTAAGAGTGGTGCGATTGGCTTGTCCATCATTGGTGCTATGGGTATGTTTATGTCGGGTCTAGTGCAACCTGTCACGGGTGGTTGGATTAAAGACAATCGGGCCGCCGCCGAAGCGGCAGGACTGACGGGAGGAGCCGCTGATCTTTATGCAGGACAAGCGACTTTGAGTACTTTGGTACTTTTTCCAGCGATATTGATTGTCTTATTCACGATTCTTTTCTTTTGGATAAGGTCAAGAAGTAAAACGGGTGTGCCTGCGAACGTGAATGCTAGTATGGCGCACGAGTAAAATGTGAGGAAAATATTGTTCAATTTCTGCAATTGCTTGATTTCTCTGGGAGCGACTTTTGAAGTTTGAAAATCAAAAGTGTTGAATACAGCACTTCCCAACTTAAACTTCAAAAGTCTGCCGTTCACATTTTGCAGAAATTGTTAAAGAATCAGAAGATATGTAGAACAAAAGCTTAGATAAACGTGCGTTATCTAAGCTTTTCTTGTATTCTTGATGTTTTGATAGAAAGCATTTATCTTTATCAAAAATTTTGAGTTTATGGCTGCAATCGCGCTATCGCAATACGGGAAAGAACGAAATAAGCCATTGCCCAATCTAGTTCGTGGATTAATTCAAGCCAACCTAAATCACGCTTTTCAATTAAAGTATCGCGAAGTCTATATGTTCCCAAACGAATTGAGTTTAGCTACTATTCCTGGTAGCACGCCCGATATTTGTATCTATCCCAAAAGAATGGTTTCCAGTAGAGATGTAAATGCCAAAGAATCTGAAACGCCAATTACGACTGTAGAAATTCAGTCTCCTTCGCAGTCCATAGATGAATTGATTAGCAAAGCTTGGAATTTATACTTTCCAATGGGCGTTAAATCTGCTTGGATTGTTATCCCTGCTTTGAAAGCGGTTCAAGTCTTACTTCCTGATGAACGAAAAATTTTATTCACTACTGGCATCGTCAAAGACCCTGCGACGGAAGTTGAGATCGAATTAGATGCTATTTTTGAGGGCATTATTTAGCTATTCATTCCGCAAACTCTCTACAGGATTGGTCTTGGCAACAAAATAAGTCTGAGATATTACGGTCAAAATTCCTAGTAACAATAAGATTCCGATACCTGTCAAGATGATGCTTGGACTTACATTCATGCGCAATACGAAATTTTGTAGCCACAAATTTGCTCCAAACACAGTCAATGGAACAGCTACAACTATAGCAATACCCATGAGAGCAATAAATCCTTTGGACAATTGCCAAATGACATTGCCTTCACTTGCTCCCAATACCTTACGAATGCCAACTTCTTTAATTCGTCCCTCTACAGTATAGATCACCATACCCAACAAACCCATGCAGGCAATCAGAATGGTTAAAAAACCTACGAATCCAATGATTTTGGAACCCATTTGGAAGAATTTCGTAAGGTGATAAATGCGTTCAGTGACTAAGAAAGCATACATACTTTCATCAGGAGAAAGCTCGTTCCATATGGCTCGAATACCAGCGATGGTTTTATCGTCGTCTTGTCCAGACATCGCAATGGTCGCATTCCAAGCATAGTCGCCACCACTCCGCAATCCAAAGGCACGAATGTCTTCAAACCAAATGTCATTGCTATAATGAAAATCGCGCATAACGCCCAGAATAGAGAGTGCAAGTGTATCGAATAAAATAATTTCTTGCCCTAGTGCTTGTTCTGGGCGATTGTAGCCCATTCTTTTTATGGCTTTTTCGTTAAGTATAATAAACTGTTCATTTTCTGCATTTATACCCTTGGAAAAAGCTTTGCCTGCAATCAATTCAATACCCATATTTTCGATATATTCAGGGCTTACAGTCGAACTTTGAAGAGACATAGAATCTTGGTCACCGCCGAAAACGGCTTGATCGGTATATATTCTTCCAGAAGAAATTGGATTGTTAATCGCAGAGACGCTTTCTACATTTTTGAGTTGTCGAACACGCTGTGCAAAAACTTCATAATCTACTTTGTCTTGTAGATATACATTTAAAATATGATCGGTTCTGACCCCTAAATCTGTTTGTAGTACATACTTTTGTTGTTGTAAGACGATGAGAACTGCCAAAATGAAAATAAGAGACAAAGCAAATTGCGCGGTAATCAAAGCTTTACGTATTCCTACTTTTGATAGAATTTTGACGTTAGCAAGTTGTTGAATGGCTTGTAAAGCAGAGAAGCTAGAAATATTGAAAGCAGGAAAAATACCTGCAAAAAGTCCTATCAATAAGCTGAATCCAAAGAAGGTTAAATAGAGTAGGGGAGAGGTCTTTAAGTAAAATATTTCTTCTACAAAAGGGTGCAAATTGTAAAAAGCGGGTATCAGAAACTGCAATATACCGATTGCCAAGAGGAGCGCGACGAAGGAAATCAGAACTGCTTCTCCCAAAAATTGAAAGATGATGTCTTGCTTCCGTGCGCCTATCACTTTTCGTACACCAATTTCCTTTGCTCTTTTCAAAGAGCGCGCCACTGACAAATTCATGTAATTGAAGCAAGCAGAAAGCATGATGAGAACACCCAAAGCAATCAAAAAGTACATGACGATACTGGGTGTTCCCGTTCCAATTTCGTTGCTCAAATCACGACTTGGCATAATATCGCTTAATGCTTGTGACTCAAACCAATAGTTGTCTCTTTTATCTTTTGCGCTGTAATCTGCCGCTAGGCTAGCAAGTGCTTCGTCTAGTTGATTTTGTTTGTCTTTTTCATCTAACAATATATAAGTCAGTCCTTTGGAAATATTTTCAAATCCAAAGATGCCTTGGTTGGCTCGCTGCTCGTCGGTCAGAGATAGAACAGTAGCATAAGAAATTAAATAGTCGAAATTGATATGAGAACGGATAGGTGGATTTGGAAGAACGCCTGTAACTGTGAAATTACCGAGTTTGATGATTTCCAATTCTTCTCCAATTGGATTTTGATCTGGAAATAGCTTCTGTGCTAAGTTCTCCGTCAAGACAATGGAAAATGGACTTTTCAGTGCCGTATATTCGTCTCCTGCCTTCCAACCAAAATCAAAGACCTCCAAAAAATCGTTATCCACCGCATAACTTTCATCCAGTTCATCAAAGCTGTTTTCGCCAATTTGGAACACACCACCGACTTGCACAATCCTAACCGCATTTTCAATAAAAGGATAGTCCTTTTCTAAATTTTCTGCCACAGAAAGCGCCGTGGTTGCCCAACTAGCTCGCTTAATTTCTCGTCCTTTTTCCGCACCACCAGAAATAACGCGATAGATTCGATCTCCTTTTTCGTGGAAGCTGTCATAGCCGTATTGATCCGCAAGAATCAAAAAAAGTAGTAAACAAATAGACATACTTACCGCTAGTCCAAATACATTGAGTGCAGAAAATAATTTGTGCTTACTGAATTGACGAAGTGCGATTTTTAGATAATTTTTGAGCATCGTTTTAGCTGTTTGCTGATTGTAGTGCTAAAATTATGCCAAAGATGATATACGGCTGATTATCAATTATTTGCCAATAAAATATACAGACTTTGCAGTAAGGAGATGTGTATTATTAGACAGGTGTTTGTATAAAAGTGGACATTAATTAGAATGGTAAAATGCGGTATTTACTGAACCACTATTCTTTTCATATAAACCTGCTCCCCAATCGCAATTCTGACAAAGTACAAGCCTTGCTGACGCTCGGAAACTTGCCATTGAATTTGATGTGTGCCTGCTTCTTGATAATTAGTTTGAACCAATTGCTGCAATTGCCGACCACTAGCATCAAAAATATCAATCTGCACCCAATCGGGAGCAGCTAGATGATATTGGATATTGGTGGAAGTGCGGAGCGGATTTGGATAAATTTGAATGGCTGTTTGCTGCTTTGTGGAGCTTACTCTATCTTCTATTTGCCTATTGTAAGACGCGAGGCGAGCAGTTGGACAGCTTCTAATGCTCGCCGAAAAAGTCGCTCCATTTTCTACGCTAAAATCTGCCCCTAAGGTAATAATTCGACCTGATTCATAAGTGATGTCCAAGCTCGAAGCAATTTGTGCATCGGAATAAATAGAATCCAGCGCACGATAAGTTTCATTCATGCTGAGCGCACCGCTGATATCAAGCGGGACATCCGAAGCACCTTCACAAAGATCATCGGCGTCGCAAACACCGTCCATATCGCTATCTTGGAAAGTTCCAATGCAATTGCAGTTGGCATCAAAAGTATCATTTATAGTGCAATCATCACCGTCATCGCAAGGCGTGTTGGGCGTACAAGTATTTGAATTACAACCACTTAGCCAATTGATTAAATTAATAGCGTATTGTTCGTTTGATAAGCGATTGATGTCCGTACCCGCACCATTGAGATTGAAAAAAGTATTTCGATCAAAATGCCCCGCAATGCGTCCTTGATCTACCGTCGCGATGATGATTGCCGCATCGTTAGCAGTTGGCATTTCACTGCGTCCTCTGCCCATGCGATTGTTGCGCCGAACGACATCTTTTGCATTGGCTAAAATGGTAGAACTAACACCCGTTACATTCGAATCGGAGAGCGTAATAGGGGAGACGCCTTCCCCGTCGAAGGAGGCCACATTATCAAAAATGGGGTGGTTGGGTACTAAAAAGTCCACCGTATTAATGGCATAAGTGCCTTGATCTTGATTCATTGTCCAGCCAAAGCGATCTAAAAAATCTTGATCTGAATCGGGTGCGTCGCCCCAATTACTTCCAAAATTGGCATCGCTGATGAAAAGAGCTGCGCCCCCTGATCGTACATAATTTTCTAATTCGTCAATCGAAGCCGTTGAATAAGTCGCATTATTAGAGCCAAATACGACCACATCATATTGACTGATGTTGATACTTGTTAAATCTATCGGTACATTGGGTTGCTCAATGAGTTGCGTCAGTTGATAGCCCTCGCTTTCCAGCGCATTGGCAAATTCGCCCCAGCCGCGATTTCGGTTGTTGGTGCTGAAATCGGTGATGTCTGACAATTGATCGTCCGTGCCGCCTTCCAGAAAACCGCCCGTGCCATTGCCGCCACGAATGAAAAGAATCTGCTGTGTACAATTATTAAATTTCGATTCTAATTTTGATGACGAAATTTGACTTGCAAAAATAGCGGAAGCATTGATTTTATTAGGTGCATCTTCTGTGAAATGCACAAATGCTGCGCTTAGAAAAGATAATGCAAAAAATAAGAGATAAACAGCGTAAGAATTCATCTATAATTTGTGTTTTGTGTAGTGTTATGATTGAATCAGCTTGAAACAGACAGAGGTTTCTATTGCTCCATATATATTTAAACAAAAGAATATAAATTTGGGTTATAAAAAAACATAATGTTAATTATAGGCAATTTTGGTTCCTCCGTTTCTCTCCTTTTGTCTTTTATTTACACCACGCGATTTCAACTTTCATCACCGCTCATAGACAAAGACAATCAAAAACACGCTGCTAATTTTAGTTTTGAAGTAACACAACCATAAACAAACAACAGCAGAAATTTTGACTTTAATTCAATTTTTTGGAAGATAGTAAATTATTTCTTGCGATTGCCTTGGCTTTTTTAGTTTGATCAACCAAACAGTCCAAAAACTAATCTTATCTTTACCTTGTTTTGTATTTATCACTCCACTAATTTTAAAGTCAAAAGCGAAAGGTGTATTTGGGTGAAATAAAATAATAATTAATATATTATCATAATTTTATTCCAAGAACAATTTTAACAATCAATTAATATAATACAAAGAAGTAGTAGAGACAACTACAAAAATTGATTAAAAATGGCAACGACATTAACCGCTGCGCCCATTGCTTTAACGAAGGGTGCGATAAGACAGTTAAAGCGAATATTAGAAGAACAAAACATATCCGATGAGCATGGTTTGCGCATTGGAGTAAAAGGAGGTGGCTGCTCAGGATTCTCTTATATACTAGGATTTGATGTTAAGAAGGAAAATGACCTAGAACATGAAATAGCAGGCATAAAAGTATATGTGCAGAAGCCACACGCGATGTATTTGATGGGCATGGAAATTGATTGGGTGGAAGGTTTACAAAATCGAGGTTTCTCTTTCAATAATCCAAATGCGACGGATACTTGCGGCTGTGGAACTTCTTTTGCTGCTTAAAAGTACCTCGGACTTTGCACATTGGAAATATTGAAATTGAAATCATAGCCAATCATTAACTCCAAAGAGCCATTGCTGTATCTCCTTATCGGCGTTAGTCCAATATCATACGCTAGTCCTATTCTCAGTCCATTTTTCAGATAAAATGCGCCCCAAAAATTAATAGAATCATGCGAACTATTCTTACCAAAAGTGCCTTCTAGTGACCAGCGATAGGACGTACCAATCCAGAGGGTTTGCAAGAAGAAAATAGAGGCGTCTAGATCAATAGAGGTTGGACTCGCTGCTCTATCGACTGGAACATCTGACGCTCCAAACCCACCCACCTTACGAAACAAAATGGAAGGCTTAAAAACAACATCATCCGAAATGATAGGTAAAATGCCACCTGCTGTAAAATAGAAATGGCGATAAAGACTGGCATCGTAAAGCGTAGCATTGGTACGATCTGCGGCTTTGGTCAAAGAGAGTGGTAATAAACGTGGCAAGGAAAAACCCGCATAAGCAAATTCATTTTGGAAATACAAACCAACTCCAAAATTGGGCAGCAGCCGAGTCTCTGGCATTTCATTGAAAGCAGGATCGTTCGCAAATCCGTCTCTTAGATTGAGGTCACTCCAGTCTGCTCTCCAGTTGATTAATCCTGCTTGCAATCCTGCAGAAATTGTTCCAAATGGAAAAGTAATTCGATAAGCATAAGACGTATTCAGAGCGGTTGTTCTGCTAGCACCGATCACATCGTTACTCAAATGAAATCCTAGACCCACTCGCTCGTTTAAGGGCGAATGAAGGGACAGAATCTGTGTATTTGGTGCTTTTGAATCTTCGTTCGTCCAGCCCAACCATTGATTTCGATTCAACAGATTAATCATCAAATAATCTTGGCTGCCCGCATAAGCTGGATTGATCGCTAAGGCGTTGAACATATAGGTTGTGATAGAAGGATCTTGTTGAGCGGAGATTTGTCCCACAAAGAGCCATAAAAAAAGGAGTGTAATCGGATGCTGCATGCAAATATTTTATACTAAAAACTTATACTCAAAGGTAAAGTAGTTTTTTGAAGTTTCAAAGGTTTGAAGTGGGTATGGAGGAGCGTTTTCTTAATACGTAATCCTAACGATGGTTTACAGGACTTTTAGTGGAAGCGGTACAAAAATAATGACATCTGTGCCTTTATCCAGTACAGATTCCCATTTGATCTCACCACCTAGGGAGGCGATTCTCTTTTTCATACTCCTCAGACCAACACCTCCGCCTAGTTCCTTAGATTGCGTATGCTCAAAACCCACGCCATCATCTTTAATGCTAATCTTTAGTTGATGGTCTTCTAACTGCATATCAAAGTTCACAGTAGAAGCTTTGGCACTTTTCACTATGTTGTGTAAGGCTTCTTTGATGACCAATACAAGATTGTATCGATAGCGTCCAGTCAATGCGATATTTGGAGGATGTTTAGGCATTGTGATATGAGATATGAGGGCATTATCATCCAAAAATTCTTTCATGTAAGCCCGTGTCCAAGCGATCAGAGTAGGTAAAGAATCATTTTCTGCGTCTAGTGCCCAGATAAGTTCTCGCATATTTTTTTTGAGTAGAATAGAGATTGTAGAGATTCGCTCAAATTCGTTTTTTATCGTCTCATCAGTCGTTTTTCTAGCATTCCGAATACTAATGTTTCGAATAGTAGAAAGTCCACTCCCCATTTGGTCGTGCATATCCTCTGCTGTTCTGACGCGTTCTTTTTCGAGAAATAGCTTTTGTTCTAGTATAAGATTATCCTTTTCTTTCTTTGCCAATTTTAATTCGCTTTCTCTCAAACGGTAACGATAATAAAAAGCAGAGAAAAAGCTAACCAAACAAAGCACTAGCACAATGACTAGGACTTGAAACCAAGTTCTTTGGTGAATGGGAGGAATAATATACACACTCAATTGATGCAGTGCCTGCTGCCAGATACCCTCTGAATTACCTACTGTAAATTCAAAAGTATATTCGCCTGGTGATAAATTGGCGTAAGTAATGCTATTTTTTATGCCTAGCAAGCTAGTGTCTGCTTGACCTTTATACTTCAGATAGACTTTAAACTGATTGCGTAATGGATCCGTATATTCCATGGCAGCGAGATCGAAAGTCAGCGTATTTTCGTAATGCTTTAGTTTTATGTGCTTGGTAGCGTTGATATCAAAATCACCCTTCCACTCTTGATCGTGTATTTTTAATTGTTGAATAGCAAATTGTGGGGCTTTTCCTATTCGGGACATCTTTTTGGGGTGAAAGACATCTACTCCTTTTGTGCTACCAAACCATATCTCTCCATTGGTTGCGGTGTAAACGGCTCCAGGATAATATTCGTCTGCACTCAATCCATCTCGCGTGGTGAAATGTCTAAAACGTTCGGTCGTTTTTGCAGATGGCGCAAAACGAATAATGCCCTTATTGCTACTCAGCCATAGATTTCGCTCTTCGTCTAATGCGACTGCATAGATGAATTGATTCGGTAAACCATCCGATTCTGTATATTGCTTTTTGGCAAAGGTGTAAATATCAATAGCATGTAAGCCTTCTGATGTACTAACCCATATACTATTGCGCTCCTGATCTTCGACAATATGATGAATTAGTCCTAAATATTCATAATTCTTTATTGATTTAATCTGATGTTTCTCCTTGATATTTTTCACTTCCCACAATGATAATGTTCCATCTGCATTCGCGATCCATAAATTGTTATCGCTGTCTTTGAATAGAAATACCCCCCACTTCTCAATGGGCATTTTCTCTAGTTGAAACGATACTTTATCGAAAAAAAAGATGCCTTTATCTGTACTTAGAATAAGTTGCTCAGGATTCCAATCTATCAAATCAAAGAATATATCATCAGGATTGACTGGTTGGTAAATTAATTCAAAAATTGGTTCTCCCCTTTTTTTATAGAAAAGCCCTTCTCCTCCAATGCCCCAAGTGTTTCCTTCACGATCAGCAAGGCACTTGAAAACGTCTGTCGTTGCTGTGTAGCTTATATCTTTGTCTTCAGTAAAGCTCAAATTGCTTCCATTAGCGGTCATGCAGCTAATATTGCCATCGTAGGCGTCTGTAATTTGATAGACGGTACTCGCTTCAATATCATACTGGTTGAATAAGGATAGGATGCGCTTATTCATAACATTGGTGTAGTAAATACCTACACCTTCTTCTCCCAACCAAAGAATAGAGTCTTTGAAAGCTAAGATTTTGGTGACTTTTTTGATCGCCACATTTTTGTCAATATTAAAAGGTTTGAAACCAGTAGGAAGATACGTACTACTGTTTTTGTTGAATAGGAATAAGCGAGTTGGATGATGTGTGGCTACCCAAAATAGGCTATCTTGAAAAGGCAGAATAGAAGCAATGTCAGCCGACTTTATAGGAGAAGGAAAAATATGATAGTCCGAAAAGGAGTTGAAATTGACTATGCCTTCATTGCTTAAGCCCCAAAAAGTTTCCTCCTCTGGATAAATTTCATAAAAAAAGAGGGCTTGATCGCTAGGATGTTTTGCTTTATCAAAAACAGCGGTTTTTTTACTTATTAATCGTTGCCCATCGAACTCAATGATCTCC
>JBCCRX010000118.1:0-16010 GCA_039201015.1 Bacteroidota bacterium
ACTAAGTTTCTTTGCATTTTAACAGGGGAGTTTGAGGGAGAAAAAAGGGTTTTAGGAAAACCCTTTTTTCTCCCTCATCCCTTGTTTGCCGCCGTCTTCGACGGCGGTAGAGGGGTTTTTTGAAGCTCGAAATTCTAAGGAGTTTCTCGCTTCTCAAAATTAAAATAAACTTAGTTTACAGTGTATTTAGCCTTACACAATTCAAAATTAGCATTTTGTACTTATCTTTTGATAATTTATTGGCGGTAAAAAAGCAAAAAGGGAAAATTCCATTCCACTGAAATTTTCCCTTGTACCGAACTTTACGGGGTATAGATCATCCTCCGCCTAATCCACATTATCATGCAGATAAGAATTATTGGGTCTAATCTGTGGTTCTTCCTCATCCGAAATCGTCCAAACGGAATGTTGCTGACTGTCGGCGTGATGCACTTCATCCAAATGAACGCCGCGGCGCAGATAGGCAGGCTCATTTTCTAGTTCATGCACTACTTTTGGATTGTTCAATTTCACCATATTGGAGCGAAGCCGTTCTCTGCGATCTTTTTCCGCTGTCGCTCGTCTTTGCTCTGCTTCTTTGGCAGCCGCCAACTCCTCATCACTAACGTACGGCTCTTTGTAGGAGTAAGTATTGTATTGCATTTTATCAATCTTCTCCCGTACATCATTGAACTCAAAAGTAGGTGCGTTTGCCTCCTCTTCTTCTTGAATGTTGGAAATATCAGAAAGTGGACTGCGCTTGGGTTGAAGATCATCGTCTAAAGACACTTTCACACGATCTTCATTGCTGTTCAATCCTTGTGTAGCCGTTTTCTTTCTATTCTTTTCAAAACCAGTCGCAATGACCGTCACACAAATTTTATCCCCTAAAGATTCGTCGTAGCAATTTCCCCAAATCAAATCTGTTCCGTAGCCCGCTTCTTCCTGCACGAACTCCGTAATTTCAAAGATTTCATCCATAGTCACTTCCGTTGTACCAGAAGTAATATTGAGCAAAATATGCTGCGCCCCTCGAATGTCATTGTCCTCCAAAAGTGGTGAGTTCAAAGCTTGATCTACTGCTACTTTTGCTCGATCTTCTCCGCCTGCTGCTGCTGTTCCCATAATAGCTGCGCCACTCTCACGCATTACGGTATTGACATCCTCAAAATCCACATTGACATAGCCAGGTACGGTGATGATCTCGGCAATCCCTCTTGCTGCGGTTGTTAAAATATCATCCGCCTGCGAGAAGGCTTTGGAGACGACTAGATTTCCAAACACTTGACGCAAACGATCATTAGAAATCACGATCAGTGTATCGACGTGCTTTTTGAACTCCTGCAAACCTTCGTTGGCTTGTTGTCCTCTTCGGCGACCTTCAAAAGTGAAAGGCGTCGTCACGATACCAACGGTCAAGATGTCCATTTCTTTGGCCGTCCGTGCAATGATCGGTGCTGCTCCTGTTCCAGTTCCACCACCCATTCCAGCCGTGATGAACAGCATTTTACAGTTGTTGGATAGGTATTGGCGTACCTCCTCTATGCTTTCTTCACAAGCCAATTTACCGATATTGGGCTTAGAACCCGCGCCACGACCATCGGTTAGGCTTGGGCCCAATTGAATGCGGACAGGTACTGGACTCAAATCCATAGCTTGCGAATCGGTATTACAAATCGCAAAATCCACGCCGACAATTCCTTGATTGTACATGTGGGTCACAGCATTGCTGCCACCGCCACCTACTCCGATAACTTTGATGATAGGGGCTTCACTTTTTTCGTCTATAAGATTGAATATCATGGCTGTATTTTTTTATTGACTAATGTCAGTCACTCAAATTTCAAGCACTGAGCCTAAGAGTAATTTTAGGCATTTGATCATATATTTTTCCGTTTAATTTTCTTCCACTTTTCTTTTTATTTTTTCCACCCCACTGTTTAAAGAAGAAAGCAGTATCACTTTGCTCACATTGCTCTTTGATATCAAGAATCCACTCTTTCTTCATTGGTCTTGCTTTATGACCACTTTCGCCTCCAACAATGACCCAATCAATATCTTCTAAATTCATATTTGATAATGGCCCCAGTAGAGGTTCAAGAGATAGAAATTTAATTTGAGCATTCGTACCCCTCAAACAATCAATTCTTTCAATTACATTCTCATTTTCAACAGAAACACCCATCCAAATATTTGAGAACCAATTTAGTTCTTCCTGTAACTGGAATAGCCTTTCTGCTCTTTTGGTTAAGATTTGGAAAATATGTTGTGGATTTTCTTCCATCACTCTAAATACTTCTTTTATGAAGTCAAGTGGTATCTTTTCATGAAAAAGATCACTCATTGAGTTAACAAACACAATTTTGGGTTTCTTCCATGTATAGGGCGTTTTTAAAGCATCAGGATGAATTCTGACTTTGAAGTTATCTTTGTATTTTTCTAATCCCATTGCTTGAAGTCGTTTTGACATGACTTCAGCATAACAAAACTTACAGCCTTGTGAAATCTTGGAACATCCAGTCGTCGGATTCCAAGTCATCTGCGTCCATTCTATACTTGATTGAGCCATTATTGATTATATTTATTCACAATGTCGTTACCAATTTTGACTGCTGTTTCATTGTTTGATGTTAAAAAGAGGTGATACATTACTGAATTAGTAGCATTCTTTAGCTCATATGGCTGAGAAACATACTCAAATATGCTTTCTAGTCTCTCTTTATAAAGTTTAGCCGATTTCTCAATTGCTTTATCTTCTTTATTTACAAAAGTGATACTTTCAAATAGAGTAGGCGTACTTTTGTAGAAAAGCTTCTTAATATTATCTTTATCCAATCCCAAAAACACTTCTAATCGTTCTAACCAAGCATCACTAATATCTCCATTTTTTTTTAAAAGACGATTGACACCCATTCCTGTTGGCACTAAAATCCACATATCAATATTCAGTCCTTTTAGATTTTCAATTGATTTCCATTCGACTTGCATACCACATGGATCTATGTATGCGAGCGTTCTTACGTTTTTATTTTGTGGTCTTCTCAAATAAGTTGCCATGTCATATAGCTTCTTATTACAATCATCACAAGCTGCGTGTATATCTTTATTCATGAAAGTATCTTTTGTGTTTGCTTTGAGTAAAGCAAAGTTTTTCTCATCTTTCTCAACAAAGTAATACATATCAAAAGGACTAGGCTCGTTTATTTCTACAATCCTTCGAGCTGCACCGACTGTCACGTCAATATCTGTTTTTTTATCTTTTATTATGAATCCAGAACCAGCAAAACCATCGAAATATAGAAGCTTATAGTACCTTCTATCTTTCATTATTTGCAGATATGCTTTTGCATATTCCACAAGAATTTCAATTTTTATCTTAGTCCAGTCACCACCAAAATTGTTCATATACTTTACTTAACCTTTCTATGCTAAAATCAAAATTCTCGATCTGGTTCTGCTTCAAACCATTCTTTGGTTTTTTGGAAGACATTTTCGTACCATTTTCCATTGCTTGCTTCTTCCTCCTCTTTCACTTGCTCCGTTTCAGGCTCTTTCTTGATAGCGGTTGGCACTTTGATGCGTCCTTGCTCAATGTCCTCTACTGCTTTTAAGAGTAAGCCAATAGCCGTAGCGTACATCGGACTACAAATTTCTTCCATGTAGCCGTGCGCCAAATGCTCAATCGGAATACCAATGCGAGTAGGCATCGCGGCTTGGTAAGCAGCCAGTTTTTCGATGTCTTTCAGTAGCGCGCCACCACCTGTCAAGACGATACCACCAATCAATTTATTTTCAAAACCCGAGCGTTTGATTTCAAAATGAACATGATCCAAGATCTCTTCCATACGCGCCTGAATGACCCGCGCCAAGTTCTTTTCAGAAATCTCTTTGGGTTCGCGTCCCCTCAATCCAGGAATCGTGATAATACGATTGTCATAGACTTTTTCTGCTAGTGCATTCCCAAATTTCACTTTGAGTTTCTCCGCTTGCTGCTCCATTACCCGACATCCTTGTTTGATGTCTTGTGTAACGATGTTGCCGCCAAAAGGAATGACTGCGGTATGGCGAATGATGCCATCTTGGAAGATCGTGATATCCGTCGTGCCACCGCCAATATCGACTAAGGCTACGCCTGCTTCCTTTTCTTCTTCATTTAAGACCGCCGTAGCCGAAGCAATTGGTTCTAAAGTCATACTAGAGACCTGTAAACCAGCACGTTCTACACAGCGATATAGATTATTGGAAGCCGTAATTTGACCAGTGATAATGTGAAAATTGGCTTCTAAACGTACGCCTGACATCCCAATTGGATCGGTGATGCCTTGCTCGTTGTCCACCGTATATTCTTGTGGAATGACGTGCAAAATTTTGTCACCAGGCGGCAATACCAATTTGTGCATGTCTTTAATTAGTCGCTGAATATCGTACTCGCTGATTTCCGTATGATTGCTATCACGGGTCAGAATACCACGATGTTGAAGACTTTTGATATGTTGCCCCGCAATACCGACATGAACGTGCGTAATATCTTCCTTGACTGCACGCTGCACCGAGTTGACTGCTTCCGAAATGGCATTGACCGTTTTTTCAATATTTGATACGACCCCTCTCAGCACACCCAGCGATTCTACTTTGGCAGTGCTGAGTACTTCTAGTTTCCCGTACTCGCTTTTTCGTCCAGCAACAACACAAATCTTGGTCGTCCCGATGTCTAGTGCTACTACAATGGGATTCTTTGTCATGTCATTCATAATCTACTGTTTATCTATTAATTTATTGGTTGATCGTTTGATTGATTGTTTATTTGTTGATGTTGTTTACTCGTTTATTCGACTCACGTACGCTAATTTATTGCTTCTCCTCTTACTTCTTACATACAATCTGATCTTTGAATCGAATGTCAATTAATTGGTATTTGGTCCAGCTTGTTCTTGAAAGGGCTTCTTTGTAAAAGATTTTCAGTCGTTGTAATTTTTCTTCTACATTATCTTCATCTAAATATTTGCCAAAAAGAATTTGCTGTTTCCCTATTTTGGGAACGAACAGAATATCCCCATTTTGGCTAAGATGAACTTGCTCAATCAGATGATGAAAGAACTCATCTGCTCGAATTCTTTCGCTGAGGTAGAATAAATCTTTCAATCGGTGCTGTTTCAGCTTCATAAAGTTGGGTTCATGTGGTTGAATGAAACCCGTCAGAACAAGTACTCGTGCGGTGTGGTGTTCAGATAGTGGCATGTAGTTAGCGGCTTTATCCAAATAATAGTTGCGTCCTTCTCCATCAATGATCCGAACGACTGGTTCGCGCTGCTCCACTTCCACATTGATCGTATTGGTGTTGTCAATATAAACGTCCGCATTTTTGACAAATGGATTTTTCTCTAAGACTCGCTCTGCTCGCCCTACATCTATGGTTTTAATCGGATTGTCCGTGATGCCGTAAGTGAAGCTATTTCTCAAGATAGAATCTATTTCTTCATCGGTTATTAAATTACTATCTGCATTGGCAGTCGGCTGAATTTCGATGTCTAGCAAAGGCATGGAACGGCTGTTTTGCCGCTTTCCTACCGCAGAAAGTACGAGCATACCGACCGCCACGAGTAGTGCAATCCAAGTAATTTGTTGTATGCGTGCTAGGAGTACTTTCTTTTTCAAATTGTTGTTTTTTAAACCATTAAGGTATTGATGAATTCGGGTTATTCTGTCCCAATATGTTGATGATTAATCATTTAAAATATGTATGACAGCGTCACACATTTTCACTAGTGCTAGCTAATATCAAATGTTCAGGATAATAAGCTCTATCTTTTTGCTTTTAATGACTTTATTTCCTCTTCCAGTTCCTTTAAACTCTCTATTTGCTCACTTAATCTTCTCTTTTTATCGTACTTCTTATATTCTTCTATAGCTATTTCGTCTGCAAGCTTTTTTCTTATTTTACCAGCATGTTCTAATATTTCTCGATCATTTATAGTCAAAATGTCATTTAACTTTTTGATCCAGTCTTTCATATACATTGGTTTTTTAGCTTGTGCTTGTGCTTCAGCGAATGCAAGATATTGCTCGACTAGTAAATTGAGTTGTTTTAGTTCATCTTCAGTCAAATAATTTTTGCCTATTGTTACATCAGACTGACGAATTTTTTCTTTTCTCCAAGTTGTCAATCCCATATTTTGTTTTTCGGCATCTACACGGTTTTTGATTAGTTCAGCTGCTGTTTGATGATGTACTGCCCAATGCAACTTGTTCTGTATAGTGGCGTAGAAATTTTTAGTCTCGTCAGTATATGGGTCATAATCTATACTGGTCGTATATATATCCTTTACTTTTTGATAGAAGATTTTTTCTGAACTTCTTATATCTCGTATTCGATCTAGAAGTTCATCAAAATAATTCATTTGCTTACCTGACTTTAATCTCTCGTCATCTATTGTAAATCCTTTGATTAGATATTCTTTCAGTTTATCTGTTGCCCAAATTCTAAATTGCGTTCCTCTGTGAGAATTAACTCTATACCCTACCGAAATAATTACATCCAAATTGTAATACAAAATGTTCCGTCTTACATTTCTATCTCCTTCTAAACGAACTTGTGCAATTTTTGCACAAGTTGAATCTTCCGATAATTCCTTAGTTTTGTAAATATTCTTAATGTGCTTTAAAATGGAAGTTCTATCAGTTTGAAATAAGTCTGACATCTGCTGCTGATTTAACCAAACAGTATCTTCACTTAATATTACTTCAATTTTAGTCTCTCCATATTCTGATTGGTATATAATAATTTCTCCTTTCATCCTAAATACATTACTACACTTTTACAACATTTAATCATGTCACAAAAAACCAATAAAATGAATATTTATGACAGCGTCACACATTTTTGCTAAGCGATCAATCGCAGTGCTTCGGCTACAATTTTTTTTGTCGCTTCGGGCTGCGCCAACTGCTTAATATTTGCCCCCAACTGCTTTCTTCGTTCTTCATTTACCAATAAATCCAGAGCCGTCACCAATAGCTGTTGCCTAGCTTCCTTATCTCTAATCAAAATAGCAGCATTCTTATCCGCTAATGACTTCGCATTTTTGGTTTGGTGATCTTCCGCCACATTGGGCGAAGGAATCAAAATCGCCGCTTTGCCGACCATACACAATTCCGAAATCGTCAATGCGCCTGCTCTTCCAATCACCACATCCGCAGCGGCATAAGCCAAGTCCATGCGATCAATGAAAGGATGAATATGGACATTAGGCAATTGAGCGGCTTCGGAATTTTTGATTTGCTCATGGTAGAATTTACCCGTTTGCCACAGCAATTGAGCATTCATTTTTTTAAGCAAATCTGTTTGCTGTAAAAAAGATTCATTGATCGTTTTTGCTCCCAAACTGCCACCAAAAGCAAAGAGAATTGGCTGCTCCGCATTCAAACCAAAATATTTCAAAGCTTCTGCTTTTCGATCTTTCAAATTGGCGATGTCGGTGCGCACTGGATTGCCTGTCAATACAATTTTTCTTTCATCAAAAAAGCGATTCATTCCATCGTAAGCGACACAAATTGTATGGGCTCTTTTGCTCAACAGTTTATTCGTGACACCAGGATAGGAGTTTTGCTCTTGTAGTAGCGTTGGAATTTTCCTCCTCGCTGCTGCATGCAGCAAAGGTCCACTGGCATATCCACCTACTCCAATCGCTACATCTGGCTGAAAGCGTCTCAATATTTTTCCTGCTTTCACCAAACTGCTCAATAAATTGAAGGGCAGAGTGATGTTGCGAAATTTTCGCTGTCGATCAAATCCTCGAATGTTCAAAGCTTCTACTGGAAAGCCCGCTTTCGGTACTTTCTCCATTTCTAATTTTCCTTTCGCTCCCACAAACAGTATCTCCGCTTTGGGACGGACTGCTTTTATACCATTGGCGATTGCAATTGCGGGATAAACATGTCCGCCACTTCCACCGCCACTGATGATTATTTTCATGCGGTTTGTGTTTCTACTGATTTACTCACGCTCAAAATGATACCAAAAGCCACACAAGTAAATAGCAAGGAAGTTCCGCCTAGGCTTATCATCGGCAAAGTCAGTCCTGTGACGGGAATCAAATCTACTGCCACCGCCATGTTCATTAGGGCTTGAATGACCAGCATGACGCTAATGCCCATTGCTAGCATTGCACCGAAAGTCTTAGAGCTCTTAGTAATCAATTTTGCTACTCTCACAAAAAGCATCAAGTACAAAAACATCACAAAGAAACCACCCACTAAGCCGTATTCTTCCAAAATAATGGCGTAGATGAAATCGGAATAGGCTTGCGGCAGTACATGTCGCTGAATACTATTGCCTGGACCTGCACCGAAATATTCACCATTCGCAATGGCAATTTTCGCCTGCTGCACTTGATAAGGTTCTTGTGCACCTTCCAGTCTAAAGTCATTCAGGCGTTTGACCCAAGTAGAAGTACGTCCAAAAATATCTGGATAAATATCCCCCAGCACATAGATAATTGCAAAAACAACAACGCCTGCAAAGAGCAGCATCAAGATGAACTGAACGGGAACGCGCCCCATAAACATCATCAATACACAAGTGAAAAACAAGACCGCCGCCGTAGATAAATCTGCTGGAGCAATCAATCCACAAATCACAATCACCGCCGTCAAAATCGGAAGAAATGCCGATTGAAAATCCTTTATATCGTCTTGTTTTTTGGTAATTTCTCTCGCCACAAATATCACTAAGGCCAATTCCGCAAAATCAGAACTCTGGAAAGTAATCCCCACAAATGGCACTTCTATCCAACGACGTGCTTCGTTGATGTCCACACCTGCAAACAAGGTATATAGCAGCAGTGGTATTGAAAACAACAGTAAAAACGGAGCTGCCAATTGGTATTTTTTGTAATTCAGCAAGAAACAAGCATAGGTAATCAGCAAACCAAAACTCAAAATAATGATGTGCTTGACGAGATAAAATTCCGTATTGCCGCCCTGCTTGCTGTACGCCAATGCCTCGGTAGAACTATACACGAGCAGAACAGAAATGATAGACAAGAGGGCAAGGATCGCCCAAATGACTTTATCTCCACGAAGTTCGGCGTATAATCTGTTTCCTAAAGACATTGATTTTAGCTGTTGGCAGTTAGCTATTGGCTATTGGCAAAGCAATTTCAGAAGAAAATACTGATTTTGATGTTTGTTGATTTGTTTAGACTGTTTATATGTTTATGCGAAAGAAGCGTAAACGAATAAACAATTTAAACAAATCAACAAGCAATTGTAGATCAGTCTTTCACTTGAATACTTGCCTAGCTAATGGCTAATCGCCAACAGCTAACAGCTAGACTTACCTTAATTTTAAAGTAATAATAGTGAATACGGCTAGTAGAATCGCTACCAGCCAGAAGCGCGTCACGATCTTGACTTCGGGCATACCGAGTTTTTGATAGTGGTGGTGCAAAGGCGCCATTTTGAAAATGCGTCTGCCTTCGCCCGTTTTGCGCTTTGTATATTTGAAGTAACTGACTTGAAGAATAACGGAAAGATTTTCGGCAAGAAAAATGCCGCAAAGAATAGGAATCAGCCATTCTTTTCTCAATAAAATGGCTAAGGCAGCGATGATGCCGCCTAAAGTGAGACTGCCCGTATCGCCCATGAATACTTTTGCAGGAAAGGAATTGTGCCACAGAAATCCGAGACACGCTCCCATGAAGCAGGCAGAGAAAATCACCAATTCTTGCGCATTGGGCAAGGAAATGACGCCCAAATAGTTCGAGAAATTGATGTTGCTGGAAACATAAGCAAAGACTACGAGTACGCCGCCAATGATGCCAGAAACGCCCGTCGCCAGACCATCCAAACCATCGGTGAGGTTGGCTGCATTGGAAACGGCAGTAAGGATGAAAATAACCAAAGGAATGAAAACAATCCAAGCAAATTTGTCCGCATTGTCGCCCAAAAACCACAACCAATCGCTGTATTTCATTCCTCCTCCCTTTTTGGTGAAAGGAATATTGGTAAGTGTGGTTTTGACCAGTGCAATTTCCGTACCTCTGTCGTAATCTGCTTTGCTGATGAAACGTTCAACTACTCGATAGCCCTCTTGGTCTGCTTTTTCTGCTTCCATCCGAATGACTACATTATTATTATAGAGCATCGTGAGCGCGATCACCAAACCAACGACTATTTGTCCGAGTATTTTGAATTTTCCACTCAATCCTTTTTTATTCTTTCGGAAAACTTTGATGTAGTCGTCTGTAAATCCGATTGCAAATAAAAATAGGGTCGTGAAGATCATCAAAACCACGTACACATTGTCCAGTCTAGCGAATAAAAAGCATGGAAACAATATTGCCATCACGATGATGATGCCGCCCATCGTAGGCGTTCCTTGCTTCTGTAGCTGACCTGCCAATCCCAAATCACGAACCGTTTCGCCTACTTGAAAGCGACGCAAACGCTCAATGATTTTTCCACCGAAAAGCATACTAATCACTAGAGAAAGTATGAAAGCTGCTCCCGTCCGAACCGTTGTGAACTGAATAAGGTCTTCTCCAATGAAATCAAAATTATTGGAAAGATATTCGAACAAGTAATAGAGCATGGTGGTGAATGGTTGCTAGCGATTTGCGATTGAGAGAATGAGAGTTGGAGAGAATGAGAATTTGAGAGTTGGAGAACATAGCGTTCTTTATCTCACATCTGTCTTCTCTAAAGTCAAATTTCAAGCTCAAAACTTGCAAAAGTCATTGGTCACAAATCCTTGATATAGTTTTCTCAATGGCCGCAAATGTATGGATTCTATTCAATTATTAGTAAAAAAATAACTTTCCGATTTGAAACTGATCTTTTGCTTCGCTTGAATATTATAATATATTCAATCAGCACAATTCCTATTTTCAAATTTGATGATAATATATCCTTCTACCGTTAGAAAATACACTGTGAACTTTATTTTGAGAAGCGAGAAATTCCTTAGAATTTCGAGCTTCAAAAACCCATCTGCCGCCGTCTTCGACGGCGGCGAACGAGGGATGAGGGAGAAAAAATGGTTTTTCTAAAACCATTTTTTCTCCCTCAGACTCCCCTATTTGGAATGCAAAACTTGGTTTACACTGTACTAAATGAATGAAATCGTACGATCTAATTACGCATATTTAGCATCTGACTTCTCACTTCTTACATCTGTCTCCACTATTAAAATTCCATTTTTCAACTTGTCAATTACCATGTCAATTGGCTAATAGTAAATAACTAATAGCCAGACAATTCTTCTTTTAGAATCGCTTTATCATCAAAGGGGTGCTTGACCCCATTAATTTCTTGATATTTCTCGTGTCCTTTGCCTGCCACCAAAATAAGGTCTCGTGCTTTGGCTAGACGGCAAGCGGTTTTGATGGCTTGCTTTCTATTGGTGATGCTCAGGACTTTTGATTGTACCGCTTTTGGCACACCTTCCTCCATTTCTTCAATAATCTGTTCTGGCACTTCCGACCTCGGATTATCGGAAGTTAAAATGACTTGATCGCTCCACTGACAGGCGATTTTTGCCATTTCGGGTCGCTTGGCTCGATCTCGATCACCGCCACAACCCACTACTGTAATCACTTGGCTTTTTTGCTTCAATTCTTGGATCGTTTCCAAAACTTTCAGCAGCGCATCGGGCGTGTGGGCGTAGTCAACAATACCGATTATATTTTGCTTCGGACTCTGAATATAATCGAAGCGGCCTTCGGCGGCTCTGATGTTGCTCAAAGCGATCAGTACTTCCGTTTCCTCTTGTTCCAGCAAAATCGCCGTGGCGTAAACCGCTAAAAGATTGTAAGCATTAAAGCCACCTATCAATCGGCTGAATATCTCTTGTTCATTCAGCTTCAAATGCAAGCCCAACAAACTATTTTCAATCACTTTCCCTTTAAAATCGGCTGGACGTTTCAAGCCGTAAGTGTTTTTTTGAGCTTTGGTGTTTTGTAGCATTACTTCACCTCTTTTATCGTCGATGTTGACGAGCGCGAAACTGTTTTTGGGCAGATCATCGAATAGGCGTTTTTTGGCATGGATGTAATTCAAAAAAGTGCCGTGATAATCCAAATGATCGTGCGAAATATTGCTGAAAATCGCGCCCGTATATTCCACTCCTGCAATCCGCCTTTGATGAATCGCGTGTGAACTGACTTCCATAAAAGCATAGTCACAGCCTGCATCCACCATTTGCGCCAACACTCGATTGAGTTGTAGTGCATCGGGCGTGGTGTGGGTAGCTTCCAAAATTTGCTGGCCTACTTTATTTTGTATAGTAGAAAGCAAACCCGTTTTGTAGCCCAGTGCTGTAAAGAGATCATAGAGTAAATTCACGGTCGTTGTCTTACCGTTTGTACCTGTGATGCCTACCAATTTCAACTTTTTTGAAGGATGATCGTAGAAGTTAGCAGCCAATTGCCCTAGAGCTTCTGCACTGTTTTCTACTCGCAGATAAGTAATATCTGCTTGTATTTTCTCTGGCAAAACTTCCGCTACGAGTACTTTTGCGCCTTGCTCAATTGCCTTCGGAATGAAGCGATGTCCATCCACTTGCGTTCCTTTCACCGCCACAAAAACATCTGATTGCTCGACTTTTCGAGAATCGAATTGGATATTTTGGATGTTCGGGTTGGGGTTGCCTTTGAGGTCTAGGATTTTGAGGTGTTTTGTAATTGCTCTTAGTCCTTTGCCCATTATTACTTTAGGATTAGATTTACTAAATTCTGGAAATTTAGCAAATCAAGTATGTTATCGTTTTTCCTGTTTTAAAGCCTCTACCAGTAGCATCAAAAAAGGCATGCATTTATCGTAATTTAATTCATAATAGTTTACGCCTAAATTGATGGCAGCGTAATAATCCGATAAATGCTCTTTGTAGTAACGTTCTGCTTGAATTTTCCAAGCACGTTCTCCTATTTTCTTGGACAAGAACCATTTCTCTAATAGTCTCGCTGCTCGACCATTTCCATCCCAAAATGGGTGAATATGTACGAATTTCAAATGAATCAAAGCAGCGTGATAAAACAATTCTGTAAGACCCAATTCTTGACCCAGTAAACTGGAAATATCCTCAAAAAACAATTCCATGTTTTCTTTTACCAATTCTGGTTCCACTGCTAGGTATATTAAGCCTGTGTTGTCAAATACACCCATTCGGTCGTTGCGATAGATTCCTCTTTTACCCTTTACCAGTAAGCCTTTGCTCAAGGTTTTATGTACTTGCAAAAACTTGGTTTCTGTTAAATCTTGCTTTTTTGCAAACTCATAGGCTGCCACTAAATCTTCAATCTCTTGCAAATCTTTTTGCGGTTTAAAGGGTGTTTTGCTGATTATAGAGTTCATGTAGGAATTCAGGTCAATTGTATTTCCTTCTATGTTAGAAGAAAAAACAGCAGAGGCTCTAATTCTAAAATCTAAATCTGCTTTCTTATCCGAGAAGCCAATAGATTCAAAGAAATCAAGGAGATCAAAACCCAATCGCGCTTCGTATGCCGCTAAATATTTTTGATCTGTTATCCTCATTTCGCTCCATGTTAGATGTACTAAATTCTGGAAATTCAGCAAATCGCATTTACCGCAATCGTATCGTCACTGTTTGTCCGTTCAATCGCGTTCCTGCTAATATAGATTGTTGATAGACTTTACCCGCACCAACTACTTTTGTCTTCAGCCCCTTATTTTCCAGCGCATAAAGCGCATCTCTTAATCCCAAGCCCACCACATTCGGCACTTTTCCAGCTTTCAATCTACGCGTCAAAACCTTAATAGAATCACTAGGTGTCGCTTTCAAAACCGCCCATTCTGAACCCGCTTTTCCGTAGTGCGGAATATCAAAATAGCTCAATAAATACTGCATATCGCTGCTTTCACCGATATTCATATTGGGTAGTTGTTTGGATGCTAGAAGCACTTTTCCTTTATTGACGGGGGCGTGTAAATCAATTTTTGAAGCAAAAGCTTTGTCCGCAATTTCTCTGAAAACGGGTCCAGCCACATCAGCTCCGTAAATCTTTCCATTGCTGGGTTTATTGATGACAACGATGCAAGAATAAAGCGGATTTTCGGCAGGGAAAAAGCCCGCAAAAGAGGCTTGATAACCACCGACATAAGTTCTTTTATTCAAGCGTCGGTAGTCCGTTTGTGCTGTTCCCGTTTTGCCCGCAAATTGGTATTTTTCGGTCTTCAATTTCTTTGCTGTTCCTCGTTCCACGACGCCTTCCAGCAAACCTTGCACCTCGTTGATCGTCTTTCGGGAGGCGATAGATTGATCTATAATTCTCGGCTTGAAGGTTTCCAAAGTTTCGCCCAAATGTTGGATTTCTGACACCAAATAGGGCTTCATCAGCATCCCATTATTGGCAACGGCATTGTAAAAAGCTAGAAGTTGCAGCGGCGTTAGAGTCAATTCGTAACCAATGGACATCCAAGGCAATGTCGTACCACTCCACTGATCTTCTGCACTGCCCGCTTCTTTGATGTAAGGCTTTGTTTCTCCATCAATTTCTACGGCAGCGGGCAAATCCAATTTGAAGTTTTTGAGGTGCTGAATGAATTCTGCTTCCCTTTTGGTTTGTCGGTAGTATTGATCGACTAGGCTGGAAATTCCTACATTGGAAGAAATTTCAAACGCCCGACGAATTGTAGTCGAATCCATGTTGTGGTTGTAAGAATCCACCATTTCGTCATCGTAATAGGTAATTCTACCCTTATATAATGCAATCGAATCCTCTAAATTGATGTAATCATCTTCCAAAAGTGCCATCATGGAAGCCAGCTTGAAAACTGAACCAGGTTCTATGGGCTGACCAACCGCATAATTGAAGGTTTCCCACCAGCCTTCGCTGGTTTTTCCCAAATTGGCAATAGATTTAATTTTACCCGTTTTCACTTCCATGACCACTGCCGTTCCCCACTCTGCATCATGATAATTCATCGCTCGCGAAAGGGCAGTTTCTGTGATTTCTTGTAAATCCAAATCAATGGTGGTGATGATGTCATCTCCCTTTCTGGGTTCTATGTCTCCGAACTCCGCTGCTGGAATCCACAGTTCTTCAGCAGGATCGACTAGGCGCATCCATTGCATCTCCGATTTTCCTCGTAGCCTTTCGTTGAAATAGCCTTCTAGCCCAACTGGATTGGCGTTGGCGCGCACATAACCAATCGTTCTTCTCGCCAAAATGCCGTAAGGACGATCTCTTCGGTATCTAGGTTTGGCGATGAAACCACCTTTGAATTGCCCTTCCTCAAAAATTGGATAGGTACTCAACTGTTCTTTTTCTGCCAGCGAAACGCCTCGCTTGAGCAAAAGAAATCGCTTTCCTTTTTTGCGTTGCTCCACAAAAAAGTTCCTCAATTTCGAGCGATCTTCTAGGTTTTCCTCTCGCTTTTGGATGAAATAATCACGCAATCCACCAGAAGTCAAAGTCAAATCGATGTGTCCTGCCAAACGCGCCGACAAAGAATCTATTTTGGTATTAAATTCTTCCTCCGAAATCACGCTGGGGTCGAAAGCAATATCAAAAACGGGCAAAGAAGTCGCCAACAAAGCCCCACTTTCCGTCAGGATATTACCGCGCTCCGCTTCTACTCTTTTTTCTTTCAAATACTCTTTTCCTTGTCTGCGCCATTGATCGCCTTCCTTTACATTGATCTTAATGGCATTCATAAAAATAAGGAGACCCGCCGCTACTAGCAGCAATAGGACGCTGTAAACGCGCACCAGAACCTCGTTTTTTATGATAGTTGCCATTAATATATTCTGTGATTAAGCACTAAATATTTCTATCGATTTGTTTAAGCCAGCAATTTCTCATGTGTAGGATTTTACCAATCGGGGAGCAAGAAATGTCATTTTTGAGCCCTAATTTGGGAATTATTCTTATAGGAACGACGCACAAATAACCTCAGATTCTTGACTTCATCTTTACGCCTTAGGCGAACAGGTTTTGCGCTACTTTTCGTTAGAAAAAGTCTTATGTCCGCCTAAGGCGGATTGCGATTTTTCTGCCTCCATTAGCACAAAA
>JBCCRX010000119.1:0-15997 GCA_039201015.1 Bacteroidota bacterium
ACAGCCGATTCCTCTCTCCCTCCAAAAGGATTTTCGCGCCGAAGGCGCGGAAAACACCTGAACTTGCTGATTTTTAGAGACTTTTTTCTTTCACCACAAAACGTTATAATCAGCCTATTTAAAATCGGTGAAACTTAAGAATTACACAAAGACAAAACAAATATGCACACTTTAATCATTGGTGCGGGACCAGCAGGTTTAGCGGTGGCAGGTCGCCTTCGGAAGAAAAATATTCCTTTTGAAATTATAGAAAAGACAGAAAAGATTGCTTGGTCTTGGCACAACCACTATGATCGACTCTGCTTGCATACGGTCAAGCAATTATCACATTTACCACACCTAAAGTTTCCTGAACATTATCCGCTCTATGTGCCACGTGAAGATTTGGCAAGGTACTACGAAGATTATGCAGATCATTTTGACATTCGACCTCATTTCGGACTGACAGCACGCGCTGTTTCAAGAACGGATACAGGAGAATGGTTGGTGAAAACCCAGATGGGAAAATCCTTTCAAGTGCAGCACCTTGTTGTCGCAACGGGCGTCAATAGAGTACCTTTTAGTCCGCAATGGGAAGGTATGGATCAATTCGAAGGTGAAGTGGTGCATAGCCGCGATTACAAAAATCCAAAACCTTTTCAGGGCAAAAAAGTATTAGTAATCGGTATGGGCAATACGGGGGCAGAACTGGCACTGGATTTGGCAGAAAAAAAGGTAGCAACTTATATTTCTGTTCGCAGTCCAATCGCCATTGTACCTAGAGATGTGAATGGTCGCCCCGTGCAAGTGACCGCAAAGCAACTCGCTAAAATTCCCTTTGGAATTGGGGATTGGTTGGGTACACAAATCCGTCGAATTGTCATTGGTGATCTAAGCAAATACGGATTGCCGATGTCCAAAATTCATCCGGCTGAGCAGCTACGAGAAACAGGAAAAACACCCGTCATAGATTTAGGAACGGTAGCACAAATCAAAGCGGGTAATATCAAAATACTAGCCGACATTAGCTGTTTTTACGACAAAGGAGTTGTGCTAAAGAATGGGGAACAACACGATTTTGATGCTGTTATTTTGGCAACGGGTTATCGCGCCAAATTAGAAGAGTTCATCAAAGATACCGAAGGCTTGCTTGATCGTTTTCGAATACCCAAACAAGCAGTAATGAAGGGTAAGCACGAAGGGCTTTACTTTGTAGGCTTTGATAATTACAAACTCGGTGGCATCTTAGGAACGATTTTTACAGATTCGGAAACTGTAGCAAATGCAATAGCAGAAAAAGTGCCCAAACAGCAAAATAGTCTGTCAGAACTTGGCTAAATTAGACTACTAGACTTGTCTAAAGGTATATGTCATCCGACAACATTGAAGAGGACAGAATTCAGATTAGAAACTCCTGTTACGCAAAATACCAAATTGTAAATGACACAAAGTGTTACTCGTTTACAAATCGTCGGGTGTCGAAGCCACTCTAATTCAAAACACGGTAGCTTTGACAAGCTAAGTACTTCTACCTATTTGTTTAAGCTGTTTATTTGTTTAAATTGTTTATAATGAACACTTTACACAAGTTTATTGCCTAAATAATTAGGTCGAAGTACTTACGAGATTTCTCGCACTAAAACACACTATTGCGTAACATCAGTTAGAAAATGAATTTTTCTGTCAGAAGTCAGAAAAAATACGTGTATATAATTGAAATTCAGTGCTTTGAGACGATATCTCTGACTTCTGTCTTCTTAAATTTGTCTTCTTATTTATCACAAAAAAATGCAAATCAATCAAATCATTTATGCGAAATAATATTCACCTCCTATTTTCTTTGCTAATAACGATATTTAGCCTTTCAGCACAAGCGCAGACAACACAACCACCACTGCAAGAGCTAGACATCTTCGAGCTAGAGTACGTTTCCGATCCCCAAATTTCGCCCGACGGAAAAATGGTGGTCTATCGCCGCATGGGTTTTGACATCATGAAAGATCGAAGTGCGGGTAATCTTTGGATGATACAAACGGACGGCTCAGCGCATCAGAAGCTGAGCAGTCGGGAAGTATCGGAATCACAAGCAAAATGGTCGCCAAGCGGTGATCGAATCGCCTTTGTGAGCAGCACCAAAGAAGGTTCTGAAATCTACGTCTATTGGAAAAGCAGTAATAAAATTGCTAAGCTCACTCAATTAGAAAAATCACCGAGCAATTTGGCTTGGTCGCCCGATGGAAAGCAGATCGCCTTTACGATGAAAATAGACTCCAAATCCCCCATTTTGGTCAGTCCACCCTCAAAGCCCAAAGGTGCAAAATGGGCAGCCAGTCCGCGCATTACCGATCGCTTGAAGCACGAAGCCGACGGCAGCGGCTACATTTCGCCTGGCTTCACGCATATCTTTGTGCTTTCGGCAGAAGGCGGAACGCCTCGGCAAATTACAACAGGAGATTACAACCACAGCAGCAATCTTATTTGGACGCCCGATGGCAAAGCGATTGTTTTTTCCGCAAATCGTTTTCCAGATTGGGAGTATCGCTTTCGGAACAGCGAAATCTACAAAGTAAGCATAGACGGCAAAGAAATTACTGCCTTGACGGAGCGCGACGGACCAGATTATGCCCCACAGCTTTCTCCTGACGGCAAATACATCGCCTACATCAGCTACGAAGACCAAGAACAAACCTACCAATTACGACAACTTTATATAATGAATATGGATGGCAGCAATAAAAAATTGCTTTCTGCCGACTTAGATCATAGTGTTAATGCCCCAATTTGGCAAGCAGATAGTAAAGGCATTTATTTCACCTACGATCATCATGGCAATACCAAAATAGGGCATATAGACTTGAATGGAAAGCATCAAAAAATAGCGGATGATGTTGGCGGCACTACGATTGGCAGACCTTATGCTTCGGGTTCTTTTTCTATGGCTGCCAATGGAACGATTGCTTTCACAAAAAGTACACCCGCACATCCTGCCGAGCTAGCCATTCTGACAAAAGGCAGTAAAAACGCTCCATTAATCACAGAATTGAATAATGATTTACTGCCCTATCGAAGCCTCGGAAGGGTAGAAGAAGTTTGGTACACTTCTAGTGTCGATCAGAGAGACCTACAAGGCTGGTTGGTCTATCCACCAAATTTTGAGGAAACGAAAAAATATCCATTGTTGGTTGAAAATCATGGCGGGCCAATTTTAAATTATGGGGATCGTTTCAGTGCAGAAATGCAGCTTTACGCCGCCGCAGGCTATCTCGTTTTTTATCCAAATCCTAGGGGCAGCACGAGCTACGGAGAAACTTTCGGTAACCTACTTTATCACAACTATCCGAGCGATGACTACCAAGATGTGATGGATGGCGTGGACCATTTGATTGGAAAAGGATTGGCGCACGAAGATCAGTTGTTTGTAACTGGTGGAAGTGCGGGTGGCATTATGACCGCTTGGATCATTGGGAAGAACAATCGTTTTGAGGCGGCTGCGGTGGTGAAACCCGTTATGAACTGGATCAGCAAGACTCTGGTGGCGGATAATTATTACGGCTACGCGAATACGCGCTATCCTGGGCAGCCTTGGGAAAATTGGGAGACCTATTGGAAATTTTCGCCGATTTCTTTGGTTGGTAATATTCAAACGCCTACTATGGTGATGGTTGGTATGAATGATTTGAGGACACCACCTTCCGAAGCCAAGCAGCTATATCATGCCTTAAAGCTTAGGAAAATCGAAACGGTCTTAGTAGAAATACCAGGGGCATCGCATGGCATTGCGCGGCGTCCAAGTCAGTTGATTACGAAGGTGGCGCATACTTTGGCTTGGTTTGAATTGCATAGAAAAGAAGAAAAATGAAAAAGAAGAAATTTAACACCGCTGGCGTTTGCTTCCCCGATTTGCACTATATGATGGACAACAGCAGGCAAGTAAACGCTGCGCAAAAAATGGTGGAAGAAGGTGATTACTTTACCATCAATCGACCTAGGCAATACGGTAAGACAACAACGCTCCATGCACTAGCAGAACGCTTGCAAAATATGGAAGATTATCTGCCCATTAAACTAAATTTTCAAGGGATTGATGAAAAATGGTACGCATCAGATTCTGCGCTTGCACAAATGTTTTTTCAACAAATCAATCGCTACTTTGAGTACCGCTCAACGGAGTGGCATCAATTCTTGCAATCCTACGCAGACCGCGTAAAGGACATGAATATGCTTTCCGACTTCATCACTAGAATGGTGCATCGGAGCACAAAAAAAGTGGTCCTCTTAGTAGATGAAGTAGATGCAAGCAGCAATTATAAATCTTTTCTTAGCCTTTTGGGAATGCTACGCTCAAAATACCTCAATCGGCGATCACCTGAAGATGCTACTTTTTATAGTGTAGTTTTAGCGGGCGTACACGATGTGAAAAATCTAAAATTCAAGCTTCGCAATCCTGAGGAAGCTCAATACGATAGTCCTTGGAATATTGCTACTAATTTCGATGTAGAAATGACCTTTCAAATGAAAGCCATCGAGACTATGCTGGAGGAATACAGCAAGGCTGAAAAAGTAGATATGGAAATTTCAGTGATTGCAGAGCGACTTTACTTTTACACAAGTGGCTATCCGTTTTTGGTAAGTCGCCTCTGTGAAATGATTGCAGAAACTTTTTTAAATCAAAAAGAAGACAAGCTTTGGAAAACAGAAGATATAGACAAAGCCGTACAGCTACTCTTGAATGAAGAAAATACCAATTTTGGAAGCCTAATCAAAAACATCAACAATCATTCTGATTTGTATGGCTTGATACTTCGAATACTCATGAATGGAGAAGAAATTGGTTTTAATCCTGATAATCCTGATAATACGATAATTCAGAAAGGAATTACTTATAGCATCTTCAAACGGAACGGCATGATTAGGATTCAAAATAGAGTGTATGAACAACGAATTTACAACCTTCTGTCTTCCAATATTGAAACAGATATGTCTTCCGAATCTGCTCCTTCCAATGAACAATTTCGTTTGCCCAATAATGCCTTAGATGTAGAAAAAATATTGCATAAATTTCAGCTATTTCTTAGAGAAGAATACAGCAAAAAAGATAAAAACTTCCTAGAACGACACTGGCGATTGCTCTTTCTCGCTTTCCTTCGACCTATCGTGAATGGAGAAGGCTACACCTTCAAAGAGGTACAGATTTCCGCAGAAAAACGCTTGGATGTAGTCATTACTTATTTTCAGCATCGTTACGTGGTGGAATTGAAACGCTGGTACGGCGAAAAATATCATCAAAAGGGCATTGCCCAATTAGCAGATTATTTGGAGCGGCAGCATGTGAAAAAAGGTTTTCTGATTATTTTCGGACAGAAAGGAAAAGAAAAGGCAAGTAGGTGGATTTCGTATGACAACAAGCGGATTTTTGTGCTTTGGATATGAGATGCTGTCTTGTATTGTTGAATCGTTGAACCAGTGAATTATTGTTCTTACTAGTGGACATTCGACTACTTAGTGTTCAGAAATGTCTAAAATTATCAGATATATCTTTAGGCTTTGAACGCAAAAATGACATTTCTTATGCTCTAATATTGGAATGTCCACTAATGAGCTTTTGGGGTACGCCTCCTCAATAAACGCCATCTTCTCCCTGTCTCCCAATTTTATATCCATCAAAACTCCAGTCGTACTGATTGAGTTCTTTTAGTCCCGCTTTCAGCAAATCAATACTTGCTCTGACATCTGCTTTGTGTACCATCTCTATGGTTTGGTGCATGTTGCGCAATGGAATGGAAATCGCGCCCGCAATAGAGCCATTTTTGCCATAGCGCTGAACGCCTGCTGTGTCCGTACCACCTGCGGGCAGCACTTCTACTTGCCATTTGATGTTGTGCTTTGTTCCGATTTCCTTCAAATAACGTACCATGCGATAGTCACAAATCGTAGAGCCATCCATGATTTTGATCGCTGTGCCTTCTCCCAGTTTCGTCACCATTTCCTGTGGATTCGCGCTGGGTGTATCGAAAGCAATGGTTACGTCCAGACCAAAACCAAAATCTGGATTGATGTGGCGTGCCGCAGAAATGGCTCCCCTCAAACCTACCTCTTCTTGCACCGTGAATACGCCATAAATATCATAGGGTACTTCTTCTTCTTTGAGTTCGCGTAAGGTTTCTAGCAGGATGAAGACAGATACTCTGTTGTCCAAAGATTTGCTATTGACACAATCCCCCATTTCTACTAATTCGCGCTCTCGTGTGATTGGATCACCAATAGAAATGTATTTTTCCACTTCTTCTTTGCTCATACCCGTATCTATGAAGTAATCAGAAATAGGGACAATATTTTTACGCTCTTCGGGCTTCATAATATGGATGGGTTTTGCTCCCATGACACCTAGAATATCTTTTTTTCCATGTACAATCACTCGCTGTGAGGTCAAGGTCTTTGGATCAAAGCCCCCTAAAGTATGGAAGCGAATAAAACCTTGTTTATCAATGTGCGTAACAATGAATCCAATTTCATCCATGTGTGCCGCAATCATTACCTTTTTGCGAGCTGTTCCTTTTTTAATAGCAATCACATTGCCCATTGCATCCAAGTGGACTTCATCCACTAAGGGACTCACTTTTTCAATTACCATCGCCCTAACACGCTGTTCAAAACCTGGTGCACCTGGCGTTTTACAAATTTCTTTTAATAAGTTCGTATTTATCATTCGATGTATTTAAATTAAAGCTAGCTCTTCGAGTACCTGAACGTATTTATTTTGGCAATTAATGTAAAAACAATCAGCTCAAAACACTGATTGTCAAAAAAATTAAGCTCTAACAATCCTTAGTGCCTTAGTGGTTTAAAGGAGGTAGGGTACTTAAGTACCTTGCCCTACTTGTTTAAGCTGTTTATAATGAACACTTTACACAAGTTTATTGCCCAAATAATTAGGTAGAAGTACTTAATTAGTTATATATTTTGTTCTTTCTACATGGCGAGTAGCGTGTCGTTCTGAAAATGCGCGCAAAAGTAAGAAAATTTGGATCATCTTTGGAGAGAAAAAAGATATTAAACAGTTTGATCGTTCTAAATTGATCGCTTTAAGACCTGCCATTTTAATCTGGAAGGGGATTATTGAACAAAACTATTGTCCTTTTGCAAATGAAAGAAATATTGTTGTTGCCACTAATATTTTTCTATTTGACTTTTGTTGCAATTGCACAGCAAAACTGCTTGGCTTTTCAAGGTAGAGATGGAAAGTTTGAAAAAAACCGATTGGACACCAAGACGGAATTGCTATTTACTTACACTAGCGAAGCTACAAAAGCCTATCTGCCCGACAAAGATTTGATTAAAACAACTGCCTATCTGACTTATATCGAAGGTGGCTATTATCTGCTCAATTTTATAATTGATGTTGCCCTAGCCAACGCACCTAGTGCTTATGGAAATATTCCTGCAAAATCAAATATGGTGATTCATTTCTTGGATGGCAGCAAAATTAATCTCAAAAGTGCTAGTACTACCATAGGTATCTTTCGGGAAGAGGAAATCATCTATCGCTATAGAGTAGAGTATCCAATTGGCGGAAGTGCCTTGAAAAAACTAAAAGGAAAAGAACTTGATAAGCTTGATCTTACTTGGACGACGGGTATGGAGTCCTATGAGATATATGATATAGACTTTTTCAAGCGGCACTTTGAGTGTTTGCTACAGCATCAATAGATAAGTCCGTTTGCGCAAAGGCAAAGATGCTTTTCTGACTGAACTAACATTCTGTAACTATACTCCGTTTGGGATGAAAAAGTGCATTTTCTTTTTTGTTTATCGCACCTCACGCCTTAGGCGCGATAAACAGGCATATTCGTTTGCACAAATTTATCCTGTTTGCAGTATATTAGACTTTATTCACAATAATATTTTTAAGAAGTAGAAAGTATATTTTTCAACCCTTTCGAGCGAGTTAAAAATTTTTGTGAATAATCACCATTATCTACTTCAAAAATTCCCCTTTGCCCGTCCAAAAGAAAATCCTACCTTTATTGCCCAAGTAAAACACAATCGAATAGCACAAGAAATGGAGAAATTGCTCAACGATTTTGACTTCCAGAAGGTACTGACGGACATTGCAACGCAGACCGATACGGAAGTAGCAGAAGTGAAAGCAAAAGCAAGTGAATACCTCAAGGAATTGCATACGGTTCATCATCCTTTTGCGAATTTAGTAGGCGTCCAATTTACGCAATATGTACTTTCGAGAGGCTACGACAAAAGCATTGACATCAATCCAAATCAGGTACGCCAACTCGCTAAAATTGCGCGCAAACATCCTGTGGCTTTTGTGATGACGCACAAGACCTACATTGATATGTTGGTGCTGACACTGGTTCTGGTTCGACACGGCTTGCCTATTCCACACATCTTTGCAGGCATCAATATGGACTTTTTGGGCTTGGGGCAGTTCGCTCGCCAAAATGGGGTCATCTTCATTCGGCGTTCTATTAAAGACAACCTCATTTACAAAGCTAGCTTGCGACATTACATCGCTCACCTTGTGAAGCAAAAAGGACATTTCATGTGGGCAATAGAAGGAACGCGCTCGCGGACGGGAAAACTGGTTTGGCCCAAAATGGGCATCCTCAAATACATCAAAGAAGCAGAAGCCTACGCCAATCAAGAAGTAAAATACGTACCCGTCTCTATTGTCTATGATTTGATTCCAGATGTGAAGGAAATGACGCTGGAAAGTAGAGGAAAACAAAAGTCGCCCGAATCTTTGAAATGGTTTCTGAACTATATCCGAAAATTGAGTGATAATTATGGGCGTATTTCGCTGCGTATCGGTGAACCTGTGGACATGACGGGCAAAAGTGCTGCGCTGAAACTCTACAAAATAGCGGGACAAAAAATAGAAGAAGGCGGTATTTCTCACCTTGCCCTAGAACTGGTGCATCACATCAATCAAGTTACGCCCGTAACAACCACTTCTTTGATCTGTATGGCACTGATTAGTAAATTTTCTTTGACCAAACGCGGCATCGAAAGCGACCTAGCCGTGCTGATGCAGTTGATCGAAAATCAGAAACCCGATGCACTGGTAGATCGTGGGCAACAAATCGGAACAAGTGTCCAAAAAGCCCTAAATCTATTGCTTCGAGCAGGTATTTTACAGCAAAAAGGTGACACGCTGAATGCCAAATACATCATCAATCCAGCGCAGTTTCTACAAGCCACTTATTATGCCAATATGTCGGTGCATCACTTCTATCATCGGGCTTTTGCAGAATTGGCTTTGCTTAAAATGGAAGAAGAAAAAGGCTATCGGAATTTTGCTTTCTGGAAGGAGATCATGGACCTGCGCGATCTATTCAAATTTGAGTTCTTCTATTCCAGAAAAATCAATTTTACGGACGAAGTGGAAGCCAATTTAGATTTCATGTTTTCGGATTGGCAGACACTAACTCGTACTTCTGAAAAGGGCATAAACAAACGTTCAGAGCATTGGCGTGCCCTTACTCGTGCTGATGGAAAAAACGTCAAAAATCATCTACAAGAACTGAAAATTCTAGTTGCGCCCGTTGTGCTCTATTCTTATATTGATGCTTATCGAGTAGTGATAAAAGCACTCCAAAGTCTTAGTAGAGGTGAGGTGTTTGAAGAAGACAAATTTTTGGAGCAGTGCATCTTCTTGGGAGAAGAAATGCACTGGCAAGGACGCATTCAGCGACTAGAATCTGTTGCTAAACCTTTCTTGCAAAATGGATTGCGCTTTGCCAAAAATCTCTCCTTGATACCAAGTACGGAAGATACTAAAGAAGATGCCTTACGACATTGGGCAAATCGACTAGATGATGTCGCGCAACGCATCAACGAATTACAAGCAATTACCTTGAAACGACCACAAGAGTTGACGCCCTATGTGCCCTTGGAAAGAGAAGCAGTTCCAGGTTCTCGCACGGAAAGTGTTACCAAAGATTTGTTAGCGACTAGCGAATCAGGTGCACATATCGGCGCGTTTTTTGACTTGGATCGAACTTTAATCAGTGACTTCTCTGCAAAGCAATTTTTTCAGTCTCGTTTGCTCAGCGGAAAAATGAGTGCTAGGGAAATCATTGCGCAGTTCGCGGGTGTCATTGTTTATGCGCGTGGACAAGGCAATTTTGCGGGTTTAGCTGCTATCAGTGCTAAAGGCATAAGGGGGGTGGATGAAGACTTATTTGTGCAAATGGGCGAAGAAGTCTATGTAAAATATTTGGCAACAACCATCTATCCCGAAGCACGAGCGATGGTGGCCGCGCATCTTTCCAAAGGGCATACCATCGCGATCATTTCTGCCGCCACGCCCTATCAAGTCAATCCAATTGCGAGAGACTTGGGCATTGAGCATGTGATGTGTACGCGTTTGGAAGTGGAAAAAGGTAAATTCACGGGCAATATTGTCGAACCTGCTTGCTGGGGAGACGGAAAAGCCCACGCTGCAAAGGAGTTGGCGGAAAAATACGATTTAGATTTAAGCAAAAGCTACTTCTACACTGATAGCGCAGAGGATTTGCCGCTCTTGGAAATTGTTGGTCATCCGCGTCCGATGAATCCAGACACGAAATTGGCAGCGCTGTCCTTCAAAAATGGCTGGCCCGTATATCGCTTCGACGAAGAGGACAGCAGCACCAATTTAATGGACTTAACTCGAACGGGTTTGGCTTTGGGTAGTTTGTTTCCCGCCGTGGTGCGCGCAGTCATCAATGGTATTACAAGCATGTCTTGGGAAGAAGGCATCAATGCGATGGTAGCGAATGTAGGCGATTTGGTGATCTCGGTTTCGGGTATCGAATTGGCAGTGAAAGGCGAAGAAAATCTTTGGGCACAACGTCCCGCTGTTTTCATGTTCAATCATCAAAGTAGTGTGGATTTATTTATTGCCGCTAAATTGATTCGTAAAGATTTGGTGGGCATTGCCAAAAAAGAACTGCAGCGCATGCCGATCATTGGTCAATTGATGACAGCCGCTGGCGTGATTTTTATAGATCGAAAAAATAGGCAAAAAGCCATAGAAGCCATGCAGCCCGCCGTGGATGCGCTCCACAATGGAAAATCTATCGTCATTTTTCCAGAAGGTACGAGAAGCAAAAACTACGCGCTTGGTAAGTTCAAAAAAGGTGGTTTTCATCTAGCCATGCAAGCGGGCGTGCCCATCATTCCCGTTGTGGTGCGCAATGCTTACGATGCCATGCCGAGAGGTAGTCGATTTCTGAAGTCTGCGGCTGTGGAAGTGGTTGTTTGCTCTGCTATACCCACCAAAGACTGGTCGCTAGAAGATTTGCCGGAAAATGTAAATAAAGTGAGGAAGATATTCCTAGAAGAATTGGGACAATAATACAAACAACTGATTATCATAGCTTTAAATTTGTCAAATTTTGAGAATTTGACAAATTATCTCATTTTTCAGGTTTTCGGACTACACTCATGCGAATACAACTTATTGGTCTATCTACTTATCTTGCCTTCAGCTATTTACAGATTGACAAATAAAAATCAAATTGGTGTTCTATTACAGTCTTACAAAAATGCCGACCCTTAATGAATTAAACCCTTCATTAGTAATTGCTTAGCAGCCAGTGGCTAAAGTCGAGCCTATCTCTCCATAAGGAATAGAATTTTACCACCTAATCCAAATGCTCAAAATAATACCAGTATGTAAAAACTTTTTAGATTGACTCTCGTACAATAGCATTGCACGTAAGTTTTTTTAAAAAAATTCTATCGAGCTTCTTTATTTTTAACAAAACCATTCATTTTTATATGAAAATTTTAATCCGATTGACATTTCTAGCTTCGCTAGGAGTTGCCTTATTCTCTTGCGACCAAAACGAAGATTTAGGTGAATTTGAAAGCTTTGAATCTTGCGATTACCTAAGAGCCAAAGTAGGTACGACTTGGACGTTCACGGGCGAAAATGGTTTTTCTACCAACACCACCGTTATTGGCGATACGCTGATCGATGGAAGGCAAGTGCTTGTTACAGAAAATGAAAATAGCATTGGTTATATGGGATGCTTTGAAAAGGGAATCATTGGAACTGCACCAGAAGTTATTGGCGTGCAGGGAACAGTAGTAGGAGAAGTTACGATAGAACTTGTTTTAGATGAGCAAGTCGGCTACACTTGGGCTGGACCTGTCTTACAATATGAATCCAATGGTTTTGATATTACGACGACTTACACTTACGAAATTATAGAGAAGGGAAAAGAAATGGAAGTAAATGGTACAACTTATCAAGATGTCGTCGTAGTGAAAGCGACCTACGAAGGCGTCATTGAAGGGTTTGATGATCCGTTTGCCACTGGAAGGCTTGATTACTATTTCGCACCAGAAGTCGCTACGATTCGGTCTTTGTTTTACAGTCCAAATCCTTTTACAGGGGAGTTGGAGATAGGTAGCACTATCGACTTAGCAAATTACGAATATTGATTTGATGCTCTTCTTGCGGAGTATCTCCAGTAATTTTAAGTTTATCTGTTATCCAGTAACTTCCCGTTACTGGATAACTTTTTCTGGCTGTGTACTGAATTAGTGTTTGTTTTCTCTACAAGCTTTGTCTCAAAGGTAGCCCACAATATTTATGCACTAATTGAAGACACTATTCTTTTTCCTGCTGTCCCTCCACAGGGAAAATTGGATTTTTTCGCAGAAAAAGCCTAGTGGTTCAAGTCATAAGTTACTGACAATTAGAAACCTTGCCGTTATTGCGTTTAAGGCGATTTAAAAGTGTCAATTAATTCGGTCTAGTCGCACTAAGTGGTCACGCAGATTTATTTTTAAGATATGTCATATTTTGGTTTTTGAGAACAACCTCATAATTGTTTAATAACCAGCTTCTTATCAAAGTCAAATATGACATATTTAGTATTCGATTAATTTTGTCCAAGTACTTAGTCTTACAAGAAAGCCCTTTACGCGTATTTATAAAAATACTACTTTTTTTCCCTTTCCTGTAACCATTTCTTCCCGCCACCCGTCTCACGAGCAAACGGACCAAGTTTGTTCAATTAGCAAAACGTTCTGAATCAGCTCCAACCCATTCAAATAATCTTTATTTTAGTACCTTGCAATACTATATTATATGGCTATACCTAATATTTTGCTACTTTCGTCACTGATTTATCTGCATTCATCCAAAAAATGAGAAACGAGCGAAAAGGGGTTCGTACTTTTGGAGCATCAAATATTTGAGATTTTAAAAGTTGATCACCTTCATTTTTTGTGGTTCATATTGAGAATTACAAACAAGAACAAAAGACCTTCAAAACTTCCAATCTTTTCCCTTTTTTATCAAATTCGATTGTTTGAAAACCTGAAAAATCGCCATTGCACTACTGGTAAATAGCCGATAGTCAATAACCTATTCTCTAATTTCTAAAAAGAAGTCACCCGGTATGAAACATTTCTTCCTTAGCGTGCTATGCCTTATAGCACTCAGCACCACTGCATTTTCTAAAGCCAACGGAATCGTTAAAGGAAAAGTACAAGATGAGAAGAGCGAAGCGATTGCTTACGCCAATGTCGTCTTGTACAACGCTAGCGATAGCAGTATCGTCAAACTAGAATTGTCCGACGAAGACGGTAAATATCAATTTACTAGTCTAAATGCCAATCAATACTATATCCAAGTCAGCTTTGTGGGTTTACCAACGCAGACCACGGCGGCTTTTGATCTAGCGAGGGGTGAGACTTTTAATGTACCAGCCATCGAAATGATCGCGGAAGCCAATGCACTCAACGAAGTCACTGTCACGGCACAGCGTCCTTTGCTGGAACTGAAACCCGACATGATGGTGATGAATGTAGAAAATAGCCCGACGATGGTGGGTGACAACGCACTAGAACTACTCCGCAAAGCACCAGGTGTGGTTGTGGACAACAACGAAAATGTGTCTTTACTTGGTAAAGCAGGCGTATTGGTGTATATAGATGGCAAGCAATCACCGCTTGGCGGCGCAGACCTAGCTGCCTTTTTAAAAACGATGCAAGCCTCTGAAATTCAGTCAATTGAAATCATTACCAATCCTTCTTCCAAGTACGATGCGCAAGGCAATGCGGGTATCATCAACATCAAATTGAAGCGAGCAGAAGGCTTGGGTTCTAATGCCAATTTGAGTTTGACTTATTCGCAGGGAGAACGCATGCGCTACAATGGTTCTATTAGTGGCAATCACCGAAACAAAATGATGAACGTTTTTGGAAATTATAGCCACAACTACGGTGAGAACCTTAGCTTTAATGAATTTTCTAGGGAACAATTCGGCAATACATTTGACCAGACTGCGGACCAAAGCGGTGAATGGAGAAGTAATAATTTTCGTTTAGGAACAGATTTCTTCATCGGGAAGCAGCATACGATTGGCTTCCTCGTCAACGGTTTTATTTCGGATAATGTACACAGAAGTGAAAGTGAGGCGATCATCACAAACGCAGGGAGTATTGCACCCGATAGTGTCCTATTGGCTCGAAGTGATACAGAAAGTGATCGCCTAAATTTGAATTACAACCTTAATTATCGCTTTGATAATGGCAAGGGAAAAAGCTTGAATATAGATGCCGATTATGGTGTTTTCGATATTGATCGTGCTGAAAATCAACCGAATTTCTATGTCTCTCCAGATAATCAAGATGTTGTTTGGCGAACTTCTATTGTCAATATGAATACGCCAACCAAAATTGATATTGCTACTTTCAAAATCGACTATGAGCAACCACTAGGAGAAGGAAAATTGGGGGCAGGTCTCAAAACTTCTTATGTGGTCACAGATAATAATTTTGAATTTTTTAATGAAATTGATGGTCAAAATATCTTAAATACCAATCGAAGCAATCAATTTGAATATACAGAGAATGTGAATGCGGCTTACGCCAATTACAATCAAAAATTTGGTAAATTGGGTATATCTGCGGGCTTGCGTTTGGAGCAAACCAATTCGGAAGGGGATTTGACTAGTGCTATCGAAAGCGAAGAAGACAATGTAAAACGCAATTATCTCGATTTCTTCCCTTCGGGCGGACTGACTTATGATTTGAATGAAAAAAATAGCTTTCGATTGAATTATAGCCGCCGCATCAATCGACCTTCTTATCAGGATTTGAATCCATTTCGACAGCGATTGGATGAATTGACCTTTGAAAAAGGAAACCCATTTCTACAGCCCGAATACACCAATAAAATCGAATTGACGCACACCTTTATGTATGCGATTAATACAACAATTGGTTTTGACCATACCCAAGATTTGGTGGCTCGGCTAACAGATGCAGAAACCGAGCAAAGTGCTTTCATCACCTATGAGAATGTGGCGGACCGCTACAGCTATAGCATGAATGTGAGTGGTTCTATTCCAATTAAAGATTGGTGGTCAATCTACACTAGCCTGACAGGCGTACACCAAGTGAACAGGGGAGAATTTGAAGGTGGAAAAAATCTAGATTTATCCGTCACTACTTTCAATGCTTATGCGCAATCTACTTTCCGTTTGCCCAAAGATTTGGTGTTCGAGGTATCGGGTTGGTACACCACTCCTTCCATTTGGGAAGGCGCATTTAGGATGAATGCAATGGGCGTTTTGAATGCAGGAATTTCTAAGAAAATATTGGAAGGAAAAGGTAATTTGAAATTGTCTGTCAACGATATTTTCAGAACCAACATCTGGAGAGGGACTAGTGATTTTGGTGATCTAGACATGGAGATTCGAGGCGGTTGGGACAGTCGTCGTGTTCAGTTGAACTTCTCTTATTTGTTTGGCGACAATAAGGTAAAAAGCCGTCGAAGAAAGACGGGGCTAGAATCAGAATCTAGCCGAGTGAAGGGATAGGATGTACTCTTTCCTTTTTTGTGAAAATCTGTTATAGTAACGTTCAAAAAATTAGATCGACATTTGAGTATGGATTCCGTTTCCAAAATTCGCAGAAAGTTTTTTTTCTGATGAGAAAAACTTTCTGCTTAAGGGATTTTAAGGGTGAAAAGCATCAAAAATCTCTAATTTTTGAT
>JBCCRX010000120.1:0-15910 GCA_039201015.1 Bacteroidota bacterium
CTCCCTTTAAAACCTTGATTCGTTTGGAAGGACTCGACCTGTCCGCCTCAGGCTGACGTCCTTCTAAACGAAAACAAACGAAATTTAATAGTTGGCGATATCTTTCTAAAGATACTCGACCAAATGAAATCATTTAGAGCCAATAAAATCTAGAATAATAATGAATTTTCCTGCGGATTTAAAATATACAAGCGACCACGAATGGCTGCGTGTAGAAGAAGATGGCACGGCAACCATTGGTATCACTGATTTTGCACAAAGTGAATTAGGTGACTTAGTGTATGTTGATATAGATACTATAGGAGAAACCGTTGCACAAGGAGAAGAATTCGGTGCCGTAGAAGCCGTGAAAACAACTTCTGATCTATTCATGCCCGTGAGCGGCGAGGTACTTAGTTTTAATGAAGCCCTAGAAGACAATCCAGAACTGATTAATGATGATCCTTATGGAGAGGGGTGGATCGTAAAGATCAAATTAACTAAAAAGGAAGAAGTGGAAGAGCTAATGGATGCTGCCGCTTATCAGGAGGAGATTAAGTAGTTGTCTGTTGGCTAAGATATGGAGATGCGACCTATTATTTTGCATTGAAAAGCTGGTTCAAATCAAAAAAATATACGAAAACATAATAAACGGAGAAATATAAGGAGGTGGACACTTTTGTCTCGGATGTCGTCAACTTAAGGATTTCTACAATGACGAATCATCTGAAAAATAACTGTCATTTCATACACCTCAGATGACAGGCAAGCTTGAAGTTGCCCGTCATCAGATTTTAAGTTGACGATATTTCACTTTTATCTTACCTCACAATGTAACAGCTCTTTTTCGCCTTCTTTTGTAACTAAAACGCCTTTCAACTGATCTCCAATCGCAATCGGACCAACGCCGGCAGGGGTGCCAGTATAAATTAAATCTCCTACTTGCAGTTTAAAGAACTTGGAGATATAGCAAATCAATTCATCAAAAGAAAAAATTAAGTCTTCCGTGAAGCCACGCTGCACGATCTCCTGATTTTTGCGAAGATAGAACTCAATATTATCTCGGTTGAGTTGTTCGATAGCAACAAATTCTCCCAAAACTGCGGAATGGTCAAACCCCTTTGCAATTTCCCAAGGATGTCCTTTCTTTTTCAGCTCCGATTGCAAATCTCTAGCCGTAAAATCTATACCTAGCCCAATCTGCTGGTAGTATTTGGGGGCAAATTCAGGCTGTACATGTCGTCCGTTCCGAACAATTTTTAAGACCACCTCTAGTTCGTAGTGAATGTTGCTGGAAAAATCTGGGTAGTAAAAGGGCTTATTGTTGACGAGCAAGGCGGAAGGTGGCTTCATAAAAACCAAAGGTTTATTTGGCACTGCATTATTAAGTTCCTTAACATGATCTACATAATTTCTTCCGATACAGATAATCTTCATAATTTTCTTATAATTTGTAGTTCTACTTTAAGATTCTAAAACCAAATCATAGCAGGATGCCAGTGAAATCCTTAGTTTGCTAGATTCATTGCTCACCTCAAAAGGAAAGCCTTTTTTGTTTTTTAAATTCCATCCAAAGTCTAAATTACACAGATTGCATCGATATCACTTTTCTTGGTCAATGATTAGTAGTTCAATATATAAACATATCAGCATTTTGAATGAAAAAGACCTTCTTGCAACTACTTTAGCGTCTTGACTTTCCTCTGAACTTTTCCCTCTATTTTTTTGTACTTTTGCATGGTGTAAATTTCGTAAAAATATATGAGTAAATTAGGAAGAGTTTTGGTGGCGATGAGTGGCGGCATTGATAGCACGGTGACGGCAATGATGCTGCACGAACAAGGTTATGAAGTTGTCGGTATCACGATGAAAACTTGGGATTACGCCAACTCGGGTAGCTCGTCAAAAGAAACGGGTTGTTGCAGTTTGGACTCGATCAATGATGCGCGCCAAGTAGCGGTGAATATGGGCTTCCATCATTTCATCATTGATATTCGGGAAGAATTTGGCGATCACGTCATTGATAATTTTGTAGAGGAGTACATCGCAGGACGTACGCCCAATCCTTGCGTTCTGTGCAATACGCACATCAAATGGAGTGCGCTGCTGAAAAGAGCGGACGCACTGGATTGTGAATTCATTGCGACGGGTCATTATGCGCAGATTAACGAACGGAATGGACGCAAATACATTTCCAAGGCGGTGGACTTGAACAAAGATCAATCCTACGTTCTTTGGGGCTTAAGCCAAGAATGTATGCAGCGCAGTCGTTTTCCATTGGGTCCATATACGAAGCCAGAAGTACGCCAAATGGCTGCTGATTGGGGCTATATGGATTTATCAAAAAAAGCGGAAAGCTTCGAGATTTGCTTCGTACCAGATAATGATTATCGCAATTTTTTGAAACATCGTGTGCCTACTTTAGAAGCTGAGGTAGCAGGTGGAATTTTCATAGACAAAAAGGGCAAAATCTTAGGGCAGCATCAAGGCTATCCTTTCTATACGATTGGGCAGCGAAGAGGATTGGGGATGGCTTTTGGTGAGCCGATGTATGTGACCGAAATTCGTCCAGAAAGCAATACGGTAGTACTTGGAACGGTGAATGAACTGATTCGCAATGGCATGCAAGTCTATCAAGTCAATTCGATGAAATATGCACAAATGCCAGAAAATCGAGAAATCGTGACCAAAATCCGCTATCGCGATCGCGGCACTTTGAGTAGGCTGAAAAATGTTGGGAAGGAGCGAGTCGAAGTTGAATTTCTAGCCAATGTGACGGGCGTTGCGCCAGGTCAATCTGCTGTTTTTTATGAAGGCGAGGATGTCGTTGGTGGAGGTATTATTTATAGTAGTGCTTTGAGTAATTAAGATGCTTAAAATGATCAGAATCTACACATTCATACTACTCTCCCTGCTGTTCTTTTCTTGCCAAGAAGAAAGCCTACCCGCCACGGAACTCAATGCTGGCTACGATTACTATCCCTTAGAAGTAGGAAAATACATTAGCTATCAAGTGGATTCCATTCTTTATGACCCGACGGATGGGCGCATTTTGAGAGATACGAGTTCTATTCAGGTGCGCGAGACCATTACCAATCGTTTTGAAAATGAAGACGGTTTGACGCTCTTTGAAATAGAACGAGCAGAACGTCAAGATGAGCGCAGCGACTGGCGCGTCACGGATATTTATTCGACCTATCGTAATGATTTTCAGGCAGTTCGGACAGAAGAAAATCTAAACTTTTTGAAAATGATTTTTCCAGTCAGCCGAGGCAGCAATTGGGAAGGCATTCGTTTTGACAAAGATTTGATCGTAGAAATCGCGGACGAAGAAGTAGAAATTTTTAAGAATTGGGAGTCGGTCGTGACGGGTGTGGATGAAGCTTTGAGCATTGATGATTTCAATTTTGAGGAAGTTGCGACGATCGAATTGGCTAGAGATACCAATAGCATCGAATTGCGCTCCGCTTTTGAGCAATACGCAAAAGGTGTAGGACTGATTTACCGAGAAGTTTCGGTATTGAACACACAGCAAATTGATGTGGACGAAACGGTGCTTTGGGAGACAAAAGCAGAACAGGGTTTTCTGCTGTATCAAAAAGTGATTGATTTTAACCGTTAGTGATGCTTGTCTAATGATACTCGACCAAATGAAATCATTTAGCTCCCTTCAGGACGAACGTAAGAAAAAATCGGTTCTGAATGATTTCATTTGGTCAGCATTATTTATAGAAGCTCACGTTTATTTTCAAATCATTCGGGCGTCACGCCTCACGCCTGAGGCAGACACGGTAAGTCGGACACGGTGAGGCGGACAAGTCGAGCCCAAATGATTTGACCAAGGGTTTTTAATCGTTAGTGATGCTTGTCTAATGATACTCGACCAAATGAAATCATTTAGCTCCCTTCAGGACGAACGTAAGAAAAAATCAATAATATATAATTCGCTAAAAATCAGATGTGATATTTTCTTGATTTTTTACCAATTGTTTGATAATTTTTTCAAAAAATCAGTAAAATCAAGTGTTGCGTCATATTATAAAAATTTACTTACGTCCGCCCTGTAATAGACTTGATGCGTTATTGACAATCAAAAAGTTATGAAGGGAAATTGGGAGCAATTTGACAAATTTCCAAAATTTGATAAATTTATACGCTCACAAAAAACTGATTATCAGATATTTAATTTTTTAGTGAAGATAATCGTAAGGTATCAACTCTAATCTTTACAAGTCTATCAATAACTCACAAAAGGCATTTCTGCTACAAATTCACTTGATTCTACTTGCTTCAAAATAAAGTCTGCCAAATCAGCGCGACTAATCTGTGTGCCTGCATTTACCCCTACCCAACCAATTCGATATTCGCCTTTTTCTGCCCCATTGGTTAGGCGAGGTCCGCGCACGATCGTCCAATCCAATCCACTGTTTACTAATACTTTATGATGATCTATTGCGTCATTGAGCACTTTTGGAACAGCGACTTTCATGATGAATCGGATCGTTTTGTCCATGAATTTAGGCTGGTCTTTTTCGGGATAAGGCAAACCGCCACCTGAGAGCGAAATGATCCGTTTGACGCCATATTTCTTCATCGCCGCTACGATATTTTTTGTTCCATTGGTTTGTAGATGTTCTGGTGAATCCTTTACATGACCAAACAAACTGACGACCATATCCGTGTCTTTGACCAATTGCTCCACGTCTGCAAGAATCAAAACATCACCTTGCAAAATATTGAGATTTTCATGCTTTGCTTCTACCTTAGCTGGCGTTCTTACTAGGGCTTTTACCTGGTAGCCCGCCGCTAATGCTTTCTTTAAAAATTCACTGCCAGTTTGTCCACTAGCTCCCAAAAGTGCAATACGTTTTTTCATTAATCTATAATTGTTTTATCCGTTCATAACTTTGCTCTAAATAATCTAAAGACACTGCGCCACGAGCTATGGCGTAAAGTGTTTCTTCTTTTTGAAGAATCAGGGTAGGGAAACCACTAATCCCAGCTTCTTTTGCCCAATCAAATTCTTTCATTGCTTGGGTTTTGTAATCTGTCTTTTCCATTAATTCTAGAAAATCACCGCCTTGCCAGCCACTTTCTGCTGCCATTTTTGTGTAAGCATTGTGGTCTTTGGGAGCTATGCCTTCGTAATAAATACCTTTTTGAATGCGAGTGGCATATTCTAGCTGATGCTCAGGAAATTTTGACTTAAAAACGCACATCGCAATAGCAGCGGGAACAGAAGTAAACACCGCACTTCCTTCTTCCAACACATTTTCTAAGAAAGCTTGCCCAAAAGTCACGCCCATCTTTTGTTCTACCTCTTTATACGCCCATTTGATATAGCCCGCCACTTCTCCAATTGGTCCAATACGATCTCCCGTAATCATTCCACCCGACAGGACTTCTACTTCCAATTCTTCTGCATGAGCAGCCACAAATGCTTGAATATTGGGCGAAAACCCATAGCACCAACCACACAAAGCATCATACACATAGATTAATTTATACTTCATCTTCCACTCTCGTTTGCTCCATAAAACCTTTAAAGTATTTTGTCTGTTTAATGCTCCTACACTAACCTTTTAGTCAGTATGAACAATCACATTTCGGTTACGGCGCGTTGTCCCATTCGCACTACTATGGAATTGGTAGGCGGGAAATGGAAGCTGTTGATTTTATTTCAATTGCGTGAGGAAGCTTTGCGCACCTCTGAGCTCAAACGGCGCATTCCCGACATCAGCGAGAAGATGCTGATTCAAGAGCTTAAAGTACTGGTCATCAATCAGTTGGTAGAACGATATGATTTTCAAGAACAGCCGCCACGCGTTGAGTATCAACTTACTGCTAGAGGTCGCTCTGCTTTGCCTCTGATTGTTGAAATGAAGCGTTTTGCGGAGGCTTATGAAGCTTTGGGATAAGCGGCAGACATATAGTATCACATTTTGGAATAGCCAACCAATAAGTAACTTAACATTCATTATGATCGTACTCACCGGCGCAGCGGGATTCATTGGTAGTTGTATGCTAAAAAAACTAAATTTAGAAGGTAGGAAGAATGTAGTCTTAGTAGATGAATACAGCCGACCAGCAAAAAATAAGAATCTAGTAGGCAAAGACTTTGCGCTAAAAATTCATAGAGATATTTTCCTAGCGTTTTGGCGAAACAATCTCTTAGAAGTAGAAGCGGTCATTCATTTGGGAGCAAGAACAGATACAACGGAAAAAAGTACAATTATTTTTGACCAACTCAATTTGAATTATTCTAAACAAATCTGGCAAATATGCAGCGAACGTCAAATTCCATTGATTTATGCTTCCAGTGCGGCCACTTATGGCTTGGGGGAGTACGGCCACGACGACGAGCACGATATTGTTTCTAGATTGCAGCCACTAAATCCCTACGGACAATCCAAAAATGACTTTGATACTTGGGCATTGCAACAAGCACAACAGCCTCCTTTTTGGGTAGGCCTTAAGTTCTTCAATGTCTATGGTCCAAACGAATACCACAAAGAACGTATGGCTTCGGTTGTTTTTCATACAGCTCGACAAATCGAAGCCACGGGAGCAATGAAACTTTTCCGCTCTCACAAAAAGGGAATAGCAGACGGACAGCAAAGTCGTGATTTCATCTATGTGAAGGACGTGGTAGCGGTTATTTATTTTTTACTTGCTAAAAGAGATAATGTTCCCAATGGTTTGTACAATTTGGGTACTGGCATCGCGCGTACTTTTTGGGATTTAGCAAGTCAGACTTTTGCAGCTATGGATAAAACAACCGACATTTCTTTTGTTGATACACCTGCTGATATTCGATCTACTTACCAGTATTTTACAGAAGCCAATATGCGTAAATTGAGGGCAATCGGCTACCATAAAAAATTCTATAGTTTAGAGGAAGGAATACTGGACTACGTGGAAAATTATTTGATAAAGGATAGGATTTGGTGAGTACAATCAGCCGCCAATACTTGCCATAGATTCCGAAATAGGTTTACGGAAGCGTCGGTTCTTTTCTGCCTCAAAACCGTCTTTGGCTTTGTTGCCCAATGCTTCCAAAAGTGCCATTTTGATTTGTTCATTGTTTGCACCCGCTCTTATCAAATCCTTAATATTGAAAATACCGTCATCGTAGAGGCAGGTTTTTAATAAGCCTTGCGGCGTCAATCGAATGCGATTGCAGGTATGACAAAATAGGCGAGAGTAGGCGGCAATTACCCCTATCGTTCCTCGAAAATTTGGGATTTTGTAATGGAAAGCAGTAGAAGAAGTCGGATCGGGAATTTTTCTTAAATTAGGGTAATGTTGTTTGATATAATGAATAATTTTTTGGTAATCCCAAAGCAGATTGGAGTACTTTGAACCGCTACCATTGAAGGGCATTTCTTCAATAAAACGAACACTGATTGGATAATTTCTAGTTAATTCTACCATCGGAATCATATCTGCAATATTTTGTCCTTCCATCACCACCATATTGATTTTAGTAGGAATATTGTAGGCGATTAATTGCTCCAAAGTACGCATCACCTCTGGAAAGACATCCCTTCGTGTGATGGCATAAAAGCGTTCTGCATCCAAACTATCCAAACTTAAATTCACGGAATTGACTACTCCTTTGAGCTGGACCATCATGTTGGCAGTGAGTGTGCCATTTGTGGTAATATTCAGTTGTCTCAAACCTGAAATTTGTCGCAGCCGACGCATAAAATCAAGCATTCCTTTGCGCAAAAAAGGTTCTCCTCCTGTAATTCTTATCTTCTCAATTCCCATACCGATCATCAATTGCAGCAAACGTTCCATTTCTTCATAACTCAATAGCTCTTTACGCGCTACATATTGTATGCCTTTTTCTGGCATGCAGTAGAAGCAACGCAGATTACAGCGGTCCGTCACTGCAAGTCTCAAATAATTGATCTTTCTACCATGATTATCGTGTAGCATGATTTTTAGTTTCTTATTTCGGTTCTTTAACGATTTTCGCAGAATGTGAATACCAGACTTTTGAAGTTTGAACTGGAAGATGCTGTGCTCAACACTTTTGATTTCGACACTTCAAAAGTCTTGGCTAATAAAATCGAGGAATTGCAAAAATTGTCAAAGAACCCTTATTTTATTTCTATCCACTTTCGGGAATATAGCTCGGATCAAAGACAATGATTTGCTCAGCACCTAAGTATTGCTCAGTCAAATGTTGGCTAAAGTCCCAAAGATCAAACGACTGCTCAAAGTGCAACCAATAGGTCTTTTCAACCCACTATAGCACGCAAAGTTCAGAAAGTTATTTGCGTGTATGCAATATAAATTTGGTTCTAGATGATTTTATGTGGTCAGCATTGATTGTAGAATCTTACGTTTATCTTCAAATCATTCGGGCGTGAGACTGAAACTAAGAACAAAATAAGCTATCCTAAATCTACGACCTCCTTCCATACACATTCCTCACCGAAGTATTCAACAAATAGACAGCTTGAAAAATCACTTTTTTTATCTCGTAAATTATATACTTATTTCACTTTCAAACACTTTTTCCTACTTTTGGCGAAATTTTTTCGCTGCATGAAATGGCTGATTCAACAGGCAAAATTATTTGAACCTTCACACGAACTGCACTTACAAGTTTGTGACCTCCTTATTGAAGATGGCATTATCAAAAGCATCCAGAAAGAAATTGTGGCAAAAGATGCGGAGCAGATAGAAGGAAAAGAGGCTTGCTTGTCCATTGGTTGGTTGGATGTAGGTACTCAAATTGGGGAACCAGGCTACGAGCATCGAGAGGATTTCGAGAGCATAACTGCCGCCGCTGCCGCTGGTGGTTTCACGGCATTGGCAACTTTCCCAAATACGCATCCTGTCATTCAGTCTAAGGCAAAAGTCAATTTCCTTAGAAATTATTCCAACGGCAACCTAGTTAATTTCCTACCAATAGGTGCAGCTACGAAAGACACTGCTGGACAAGAGATGACCGAAATGTATGATATGTACAAAGCGGGGGCAGTAGCTTTCTCAGATGGAAAAAAATCTATACAAGACACGGGCATGCTGCTACGCGTTTTTCAATATACCAAAGCATTTGATGGTATTGTCATCAATCATCCACACGATCACTTTGCAAGCCATGCACAAATGCACGAAGGTAGCGTAAGCACGCGTTTGGGCTTGAAAGGAATACCTAGCTTAGCGGAAGAATTGATGTTACAAAGAGATATTAAACTACTGAACTATACCGAAGGTCGCTTGCATGTTCATAATATTTCCACTGCCAAATCAGTGCACATCATTCGAAGTGCGAAAAAGCGTAATCTAAAAGTCACAGCTTCCGTGGCAGCACTCAATTTATTATTCAATCACGAAGCCCTTGCCGATTTTGATCCTAATTTTAAAGTGTTGCCGCCTTTGCGAGAAGAGTCAGATCGAAAGGCACTGATTGAAGGATTGCAGGACGGTACGATTGATTTCATCACCAGCAATCATGTACCTTACGAAGTAGAATCTAAATTTTTGCAGTTCTCTTATGCTGAGTTTGGCGTAATTGGGCTAGAAACGGCTTTCAGCAATAGTTTGCAAGCTCTAAAAGAGGTGCTGAATCTAGAAGAAATTATTGAAAAATGGGCGTATGCTAATCGAAGAGCCCTAGGCATAGATATTCCAATTATTAAAGTAGGCGAACTTGCTAATCTAACCCTTTTTCATCCCGAACGAAGCTGGAAAGTAGAAGAAAAAAGTATCCGTTCTAAATCAAAGAACAGTCCATTTATCGGGCAGCGTTTGCTTGGTAAAACTCTACTCACAGTGAATAAGGGGAAGCTATATCGGTATTGATTTTTTTATTGTGTCATGGCTTCATTGTGACATTGCGTGGCATCGCAAAACAACACCAAATAAACTCGAACTAAACCAAAAGAGGTTTTCTTACAAAAGCAAATAGAACTCAAAAAGCACTAAATATGCGCCGTTTTTTGCAAAAAAACTAAGGCTCATATGTTCTCAAGTGTCCTTAGGTGTTTCAAAAAGCATCCTCCTTTGCGATTTAGCCGCTACAAAATAGCGTATTAAATTTTATAAGAAAACTCTTCCATGCCAAACCACTTAAAAACAAGCTAAACGACACCAAACCAACTCGAACAACATCAAACCATCTCAAACCATCTCAAACCATCTCAAACCACGCTAAATGATACCAAAACAATCTGGACTAACCCGATACACCAAAACGCCTCCCAATCACATCTATAGTTATACGATGACGTTAATCGACACGCACACACATTTGTATGTTCAACAATTTAATGATGACCGAGTTGCTGCTATTCAGCGAGCAAAAGCAGCGGGAATAGAAAAATTTTATCTGCCCAATATTGACAGCGGCTACATTGATGCGATGCTTGAATTAGAAGCGTCTTATCCCAATGAGTGCTTTGCGATGATGGGTTTGCATCCTTGCTCAGTCAAAGAAAACTACCGAGAAGAACTTGAAATCGTCAAGAATTGGTTGGACAAACGTCCTTTTGTGGCAGTAGGAGAGATTGGGCTAGATTTATATTGGGATCAAACTTTTTTTGAGCAGCAAAAAGAAGCCTTCCGAACACAGATCAATTGGGCGAAAGACTTGGATATACCAATCATTATTCATTCTAGAGCATCGACTTGGGAAGTGATAGAAATATTGAGGGAAGAAAAAGACGAGCGTTTGAGGGGTATTTTTCACTGTTTTGGAGGGAATGTGGAAGAAGCGAATGCCATTACAACCCTAGACTTTTATTTAGGCATCGGCGGCGTCTTAACGTTCAAAAAATCAGGACTAGATAAGACTATGAAAGAAGTCGATTTGCAACACATCGTTCTAGAAACAGACTCGCCCTATTTAGCACCTACGCCTTATCGAGGGAAGCGAAACGAAAGCGCTTACGTTCGCCTAATAGCAGAAAAATTAGCAAGTATTAAGGAAACTACACTGGAAGAAATAGCTAGAATAACTACCGAAAATGCCAAAAATATTTTTGGGGAGATTGGTGTGTCTTCCGTCAAAACAAATAGATAATTCTAGTCCAGCAAAAGAAAAATTTTGAATTCTTAGCTCTTTTTACAATTTTTGCGCATCGCCTTTTGATATTAAAACATAGCTTGAGGGAAAATCAACTGTACTTCATTAACAATTCCTTAAGAGAAGTGCAGGGAGTTTCAACTAAATTTATATATTTGTCCTCGACCTGTGAAGGTAGGTTCTAAGTAAGTCAATATATACTTAGAGAGGTGGCCGAGCGGTTTAAGGCGCACGCCTGGAAAGCGTGTTTACCCGAGAGGGTATCGAGGGTTCGAATCCCTTCCTCTCTGCTGAATTAGAATTTTTTAAATAACAATTAATACGATCTTACGCAATCAAGGAACATTGAAAAACAAATTCGACTGCTTGCTCTATGAACAGGCAAAAGAACGCTTTACTTTTTAAGCTATTACGCGACAGCAGTTGCTTTATTTCGGTTGTCATTTCAATTTTCATGTATTCCTAACGCTGATTTGCCTAAGGTGATTTATTAACAACTTTCAACATTAGAAACAATTGTTGAAAAACCTTATTATCATGCAAAAAGTACTTACACTACTTCTAGTGCTGGTTTTGACCGTATTCACTGCAACAAATATTTATGCACAGGACGAAGAAACAACTGTCGGAGAAGATTTAGAACAAGCTGCTGAAAATGCAGGAGAAGCTGTAGAGGATGCAGCCACCGCAGTAGAAGAAACTATGGAAGAAGCAGCCGAAGATGTAGCTGCTGCCGCGGATCAAGCAGCCGATAACGTAGCTGCCGCCGCTGACGAAGCGGGCGAAGAAGCGCAAGGAATGCTTCAAGTATTGAAAAAATACTTTATTCAAGGTGGATGGGACTTTATGAGTCTCGTATTGATTTGTCTGATTCTTGGATTGGCCTTCTGTATTGAGCGCATCATCACCTTGAACGTTGCTACTACGAACACGGACAAGTTGTTAGATAGCATTGATGAAAGATTGAAAGCAGGAGACGTAGAAGGCGCGAAAGAAGTAGCAAAGTCCACTGCAGGACCGACGGCTAGTATTATGTACGAAGGCCTAAAAAATGCAGACGAGGGACCAGAAGCTGTCGAGCGTGCGATTACCTCTTATGGTAGCGTACAAATGGGATTATTAGAGAAGGGTTTGGTTTGGATTTCTCTTTTCATCGCCATTGCACCGATGCTTGGTTTCATGGGAACGGTAATTGGTATGATTACAGCCTTTGATAAAATTGAAGCGGCAGGTGATATTCGTCCTGACGTTGTGGCGGGTGGTATTAAAGTAGCACTTTTGACAACGGTTTTCGGTTTGATTGTAGCGATTATCTTACAAATATTCTACAACTACATCGTATCTAAAATTGATAGTATTGTCAATAAGATGGAAGATGCCTCCGTTACATTGATTGATATTATGGCAACAAACGGAATTTTTAAAAGACAATAAAGTTTTAGGTTATTAGCCAATGGTTAATAGCCGATAAACTCGTTAATAATATAAATATGTATCAATTTTTATCAAAAAATGGACAAACCATAGCGTTTGGGTTGGGGGTCGTATTAACTGCCATCTTTCTGATTTCTGCTTTTGGAGGCATTGAAAAATTCAATATGCTTCCAGAAGAAGAACAGTGGCAAACCAACATCTTTAATATTGGCTTCTATGCAGTTATTGCTTTGACGATACTTTGTTTCGCTGCTGCTTTGTTGTTTGGTGTTGGGCAAATGTTTGGAGACCTCAAAGGAGCTTTGAAAGGCATCATTGGAATTGCTGCTCTAGTGGTCATTTTCTTCATCGTCTATTCTGCCGTTGATCCAGCAGCAGATAGTGCGGGCGTGATGAAGGAGATCAAGCAATTTGAACTGACAGACGGACAAAGTAAGTTTATTAGTGCAGGTTTGGTGACGACTATCATATTATCATTGGTTGCACTCGCTACCTTTGTGGTTTTTGAAGTAATTAATTTATTTAAATAGAGTTTTAGTAGAAACTGATTGAAGAAGTGTGTAACAAAGGTTTTCTTGTGAAGGCAGGTAAAGCTCAAAGAAACACCAGACATATACTGTTTTTGCAAGAAAACAAGTTTTATGTATTCTAATATGTCCTCAAGTGTTTCAGAAAGCATCATACTTTACAGTTTTGCTGTTACGCAATAAGACATTGAATTTTTTTTAAAAAAATCCTACTGCTTATGCTTAAGCATCTTCTGTTAAAATCATTTTTTCTAAAATTCGGAAAGCAATAAATCATGGCAAGAAGAAATCGTGGAAGTAACGAAATTAATGCTAGCTCGATGGCAGACATCGCTTTCTTGCTGCTTATTTTCTTTCTAGTGACCACCACTATCGCACAAGACAAGGGCATACAGGTCTTACTGCCGCCTTGGTCGGAGATAGAGCCAGACCCAACCAAGCTGAATAAAAGAAATGTATTTGCAGTACTGGTAAATGCAGATAACCAATTGCTGGTAAGGGGAGAACTTGCGAACATTGATGATTTGAGAGAGCGTGCAAAAGAGTTCATCAAGAATCCTCAAGGCAGAGAAGATTTAGCAGAATCGCCCACCAAAGCGATCATTTCATTGAAAAACGATAGAGGAACAAAATACGAAACCTACATCGAAGTTTACAATGAACTGAAAGCTGCTTATGAAGAATTGTGGGATGAATCGGCACAAATCAAATATCGTAGAGATTACGACGATGAAATGCCAAAAGCAATGAAAAAAGCCATTCGTACAGAAATTCCCTTCGTATTGTCCGAAGCAGAACCTACTAATTTTGGGGACGAAGGCTAAAGTTGCTGTTGGTAGTTAGCTATCAGCCAGTTAAGTCTTTGGAAGGGTGAAAGCATTCTTCTGTCGAAAAACCGCCTAATTGAATATGGGTCGAGAAACTGAATAATTGATTTCGAAATACATTTCATTTATTCACATCAGCTTTTGCCAAGGAACGTGAAATAATTAAATCAGACCAATGGGCAATGGCTAGACAAACCTATTCAATATGGCAAAGTCATTTCACCGAAAGCGTTCTGACAATAGCATTAATGCTAGTTCTATGGCAGATATTGCTTTTCTTTTGCTCATCTTTTTTCTAGTGACTACCACGATTTTAGAAGACAAAGGAATCGCAGTCCGCTTGCCTGTTTGGACGGATGAACCCATTGTTGCCAAAACGCTCGCAGATCGCAATGTATTGAGCGTTAGGATCAATGCGAACGATGATCTAATGGTAGAAGGAGAACTGTTAGAGCTAGAAGAACTCAAAGCAATTGCGAAGGAGTTCATCGTAAATCCTGCTCGCAAAGAGACGCTAGCAGAAAAGCCAACCAAAGCCATTATTTCACTGCAAAACGATAGAGGGACAAAGTACGAGTCCTATTTATCGGTTTACAATGAACTGAAAGCGGCTTATAACGAGCTTTGGTCAGAATTATCGCAACGGAAATTTGGTGTTCCGTACCAAGATGCAATGCCGAGTGCAATGAAAAAAGCGATTCGCAGTGAAATTCCTTTTGTATTGTCAGAAGCAGAACCTACGGATTATAAGGGGAGCTAAATTTCGTTGTTGTTTATCTGGTTCAGGCATAGAAGTATTATTTTGCCGCAGATCAAACAAACGCATCAACAAACCAATAGAAAAAGTCGAAGAACTGCCATCAGTTTTAAAACAATAAAAGCATAAAATTATGTCAAAATTCTCGAAAAAGAGAGGAAAGTCAAATCCTGCTATATCAACCGCTTCTTTGCCAGATATTATCTTTATGTTGTTGTTCTTTTTCATGGTGGCAACGGTTATGCGAGACGCTTCTTTGAAAATTCAAGTGAACACACCAAACGCAACAGAACTGACCAAAATCAAGGACAAGTCTTTGGTGAATAATATCTACACAGGGCGTCCACTGCCGCAATATCAAGGTATTTATGGTACGAGTCCAATTATTCAATTGAACGACAAAGCGGTGCGCAAGGATGAAATTGAAAGACAAATTCCATTGTTCTTAGAAAATCATAAGTTGAAAGTGCCAGAAGCACGCCATGCTATGATTTATAGTTCCTTGAAGGTAGATGGTGATGTGACAATGGGCATTGTGCAGGATGTGAAGACTGCTCTTAGGAAGTCCAATCAGTTAAAGATTAATTACTCCGCCAAACAGCGCGCAAATTAAATTATAGATTTTCGTAGCCCAATCAAAAGTCTCAAACCTTAAGTCTTTAGCAAGATGGACTTATCATCGAAGCTAGATTTGATGTTTGAGACTTTTTTTTTACAACTGGCAGTTGGGTAACTCTAATTGATGGACTAGCTAGAAGTCAGATGTCAGAAGCGAGAAGACAGACTCGCAAACTACAAACTGAAGTATTATTCTGAATTTAAATAAGATGAATGATCTTCACAATTAATTCATTATCAATTATTTACAATCTTAGAATGATAGCTAATGGACTTGATGCACTATTGATAATTAATGAATTACGTGGAAGAGCTGAGGGCAATTTGTCAAATTTATATGCTCTGATGGATGATTTTCGTTAAGAGCTTGTTTGGAATTTGATCTTTGAGGCGAAAATGAGCTATTTTTTCCTCAATCAAGGCGAAAAAATTGAGTTTATCTAGATAAGTGAGTATTTTTTCAACGCCGAGTGAGGGAAAAACAGCCATTTGTAGTCCGATTATTAATTTCCAAACAAGCTCTCAAATCATCCTGATATGAAAAACTATTTTATCATCTTACTTTGCACCTTACCCTTATTAATGACAGCACAACTCGACTTAAAATATCAAACACCCCACGAAGACATTATGACCTTGGCAGATGCTCCACTCGCACCTGCCATTCGTATGAATGCTGAAAATACGCAAGCTATTTTGCTCTATCGGCGTTCCTACAAAACCA
>JBCCRX010000121.1:0-15859 GCA_039201015.1 Bacteroidota bacterium
ATGTCGGCATAATCTGTTCCCATCGAATAGAAAGAAATGTGCCGAAAATGTGCTTGAATTTCATCTTTGAATGTCCCGTCTCCTTGATTGATGTATAGCAAATCGGGTTTGATAAAATCATTGGCGACGTATATATCGGGCAAGTTGTCTTCATTGAAATCACCAATTGCAGCACTCAATCCCCAAGCGCGATTCAGCACTCCTGCTGCTTGGGTCACATCTTCAAACTTGCCTTTGCCGTTGTTGCGATAGAGCTTATCCGAAAATTCGTAGTGAAAGCCATCTTCGTTCTGTTTGCCCGTCATAATTTTGTTGATGTTGGGCCAGTCAATTGGATGATTGACCAAATACATGTCCAAATCTTCGTCGGCATCCATATCGAAAAAGTAGGCTTGATTGGAGAAGGAGACATCCGCCAATCCGTATTCAGCGGCTCGTTCTGTAAAGCTCGAATTACCATTATTGATAAAGAGTTGATTGGTGCGATAGCGCTCGCTGTCCATGCCCGATTTACAAACATAGATATCCAACCAACCATCATTGTTGATATCAATGAAATTGACGCCCGTCGTGATGCCAAAATCGCCTTCTACGCCTGCTGCCGAGCTAATGTCTTCAAATTGGAGATCACCTTTATTGAGGAAAAGTTTGTTTTTACCCGTCGTGGCGGCAAAGTAAATATCTGGTAAGTCATCATTGTTGATATCGCCCACAGCGAGACCGCTGCCATTGTAGTAATAGAGGTAATTGAGGATGTTGATGCGATTGTTTTCAACGATTTTATTCTCGAAATGGAGATTGGTTTGGGAAGCGTCTAGTTCTTGGAAAAGTTGGATGTCATCTGTGTTCACAATATCGTAATCTTCATTCAACGAATTTGAACAAGCGAACAAGCAAAAGAACAGAAGAAAAGCCGAATATCGAGTACCCAAAATAAGATATTGACTTGTGGTGTAATGATTCCCCATTGCTTGCTTGGATTTCCTTTTGTCAGAAGTAAAAAAACGACAATCAGCGTTTTATCCGACCGTCGCCTTTTCACCAATTATTGTGTATGAAACTTGATTTTCAATACGTATTCAGGGAAGTTGTAAAATATAATCTACCCGTTTTTGATTTTCTCACAAACGACTACTGCGTTGCTCATCAGTCGTGTAGCGAAGGCTATGCTCCTTCTTCACGCCTTGTATTCGTTCGCGATAATTCCCAAAAAATTGGGTATCTTATTTATTACAAATTCTCTTAAACAAAACAAAACGTCTAATTTTTTTTGGAAACAGGCATATACATATCAACAATCTGACAATCTTGAGTTAATCGAACCACAAAGAAACCAGCAATTTCTCATGTGTATGATTTTACCAATCGGGGAGCAAGAAATGTCATTTTTGAACCTTAATTTGGAAGTTATTCTTACAGTTTAGAGCAAAAAATGACATTTCTAAATCCTAAATAAGAAATTGCTGCAAAGAAACAACAGCCTAAGGCGGTCAAGAAGAACACAAAAAATATGCTAAACAACAAGTGCTTAGCTTTGTGACCTTTTGTTCCTTTTGTGGTTTGACTTATTTCGTTATCCACTATTGAAATACTGGTAGTTCGATAGTCGTAACTAACTGTTGATTAGTAATCTTTCGACTACTGTTCTAGCCTTTCAGATGACAGGCAAGCTTGAAGCTGCCCATCATCAAGGCTTAAATCCTAATGCGCAGGATCTTGCACCAAAACACCAGGCTGCAAATCCAACTGAATCTGTGGCACGGGCCAATGGTCGTCTTTGCCATCATCGTATCGCGCACCATTCATCCAAGGCCGAAGTCCATCCTCGTTCTCTAAGTACTTGGTCAAAGTCTCGGTATCCGCACCCCAACGAACCAAATCAAAGAAGCGCATACCTTCCAGTGCGAATTCTAAACGCATTTCGTGTCGGACTGCTTTGCGGGCAAATTCCTGATTCGGGAAGGACTCGTAAAGACCTAAGTTGTAATTGGCTGCGGGCTGTGTTTCGTCAATATCCAGTTCAAAGCCAGCCGCGAAATTAGTATTGCTGATTTTACCCATCACGATATCATCGGAAGCACGTTCTCTGATCATGTTAACCAAGTCTTTCGCCAAGTCCAAGTCGCCTTCTTCCACAGCCACTTCTGCTCTCCAAAGAATGATGTGCGATAAACGGAACAGGTTGAAGTTATCTCCATTCAAACCGCCTGCCCACCACCAATCAGAAGTTTTGATGCTGCCTGCATTGCGCTGGAAGAAGTGAATTTTCTTATTCAAGAATGGTCCCATACCTTGCTGGTCGAGCATCCAATCACTACCCGTGAAAGGTCCCCAATCCAAGAACATTACACCGCGGCGTCCAATCGTCCAATCGACGCGAGGATCAAGCAATTGATCGGTGGGTGTAAACTCTTCATTGAACAAAATATTGTGGTCTTCCGTCAATAGATCATCTTGGAAACTGTCTAATAAAGGCAAGCCATTTTCATCTACTTTGAAGGCATTGAAAAGGTCGAAAGAAGGTGCGGAATAATCGCAGCAAAATCCAACTTTTCTTGAAAATAAAGTCTGATGATCCAAGCCAGAATTGTGAACGCCCGCTCCGTCATTCACGGAATATTGAATCTCGAATATGCTTTCTTTGTTGTTCTGGAACTCTTCATTGTGGTTGTCGTAGAAGTGCTCCATTAATTCAAATGGGCCATTGTTGATGATGTCATCTAGATAAGGTTTTGCTTCAGCATATTCCTGCTGAAACAAATGTACCCTTGCTAAAAAAGCCTTGGCTGCCCAACGAGACGCCCGTGCGATTTCTCTGGGTGCTTCTTCCATATTGTTGTCAATACCCCATTTGATGTCCGCTTCGATGTCGTCCCAAATTTCCTTGTCATTGGAAACCGTTACTGGGTCAGCATCTTCCAAAATGTAAGGTACTTTTTCAAATTTGATGCGCGATTGGAAGTGATACCAAGCACGTAGAAATCTTGCTTCCGCTTCGATCTGGCGCGCAACATCTGCATCAATTTTATCGCCCGCTGCACGTAAAGTTCTAATAACGTCATTTGTTCTGGCGACAGCATCAAAATTACGTACCCAAGCTTGGTTGAGCCACTGATTGTCAGAAGTCACTTCGTATCGTTCGATGTTGTTGATTTCTGCCCAACCACCAGTTTGGTCGCCTCTATACATATCGTCAGAAGGTACATCGCCCCAAATCCAATTCGTGCCAGAGGACGCTCCTTGTTGTCCATCAATCGCATCGCCCTGCGAATAGCCATCTAGCAATGAATAAGCAGCAATTAAAAGTGCACTGACACCTTCCTCGGTTTGTAGCACAATCTCGTTGACCGTGCCAATGGGTTCTCTGTCTAAAAAATCCTCGCTGCACCCAAAAAGAAAAACGAGGGCTAGCGTTGGTAGTATCGCTTTGATTAAGTTTTTCATGTTTCTTTCTTTTATAAATTTTTACTAAAGATTGTAAGTACTTGGACACATCACAGCGTAATATTCAAGCCCACCATAAAGCGTTGTGCGGCTGGCCACACGCCAATATCCACACCACGATTGATGTCTGCACCGATAATTTCTGGGTTCAAGCCTGAATAACCCGTAATGGTAAATAAGTTCTCTGCCAGCAAATACAGACGGAAGCCACTCATATTCAACTTACTCAATGCACTTTGCGGCAGATTATAGCCCAATTGAATATTTTGCATGCGTAAGAAAGAGCCGTCTTCGATGTATTCGGTAGAAGCATTTTGCTCAAAAGCAGTCGTGCTAGAAGCTTTCGGTAAGATCGCATCTTCGTTATTGTCTAGGAAAGGACTTCCCCAAGAACGGAACAAACGATCTGGCGATTTTGGACCTTGGAACAAGCCATAATCTCGAAAACGAGAAGTATAATTGACCAAATCATTGCCTACACTAGCATAGAGCGTTGCGTTGAAATCAAAGCCTTTATACTCTAAACCAAAGCGAAGTCCTGCCGTAAAATCAGGATGCGGATTACCAATGAAAGCCCGATCGGCTGGTGTGATGATGCCGTCGCCATCTACGTCCCTGATAATCAAATTACCAGGTGCGTTGTAAGAGCCATTTTCAGGATGTGCATCCGCCTCTGCTTGCGACTGGAAAATACCATCTACTACATAACCATAAAATTCAGGAAAAGAATGTCCTGCTTCCGCTCTGGTATAAACTTGTCCCCTCAAATCTCTACCTGGAATGAAGTCATTGTCCACACCAGAAAGTTCTGTAATTTCATTTCTGTAAGTCGTGAACGTTCCTGCAATATTGAAGGGCAGTTGGCTGCCAATAGTCCCTCTATAATCTAATGTCAAATCAATTCCCGTATTTTCCATCGCGCCAATATTGACTGCTGGTGGAATCGCCGTACCCACTACACCTGGAACGGGTACATTGAACAACATATCTTCTGTATTCTTGCTCCAAAAATCAACCGTGACGTCTAAGCTATTAAAAAGCGTTGCATCTACTGCAATATTGCTACTGGTTGTCGTTTCCCACCTTGCATTTGGATTACCGATCGCTAGTGATTGATAGCCCAAAGTTATATTGTTATCCGAGCCATCAATGGCGTAAAAAGAGCTGCCAGGATTGGAGGCAAAAGTAGAGAAAGAATTGTAAGGATTATTGGTTTGATCGTTACCAGATTGTCCCCAACTCCCTCTCAATTTCAGGTCATTGATCCAACCGATGCCAGACATAAAGGCTTCATCACTCAATCGCCAAGCCGCTGAAAAAGCAGGAAAGATTCCGAATTTTTCGTCGCCCAAAACAGAAGAACCATCTCTTCTCAAAGTTGCATCAAATAAATATCTTGACTGATAATTATATTGAATCCGACCAAACTGAGAAAGCGTAGAAGTTTCAAAAGCAGAGCCTCCGTTTTGCTGGTTGCCTTCCCCTGCATTCAAGACCAAAAAGTCCAGTTCGCTGGAAAAGAATCCATCTCGAGAAGCAGAGATTCCGTCGCCTCTGGTTTCTCGCATTTCTGCTCCCAATAAGATGCCTACATTGTGAACTTCATTGAAGGTTTTGTTATAGTTCAAGGTATTTGACCAGTTCCAAATGATACGGCTGCCTACACCTCTGGAAAGTGCCGTCGTTCTAGCACCATTCGTATCTTCGAAAGCAGGTAATTGAGGAAAAAAATTGCTGCCATTGTTGATGGAATAACCAAATAAGGTCTTGACACTCAGACCTTCTACGGGCATTACTTCTCCAAAAAAATTACCCGAAATATTGAAATTTCTATTGAAATTGTCTTTTTGCCTAAATAGCTGTCCCAGTGGATTCGGTCCATCGTTCAAAGAACCACCAACGATACCGCCCGCAAAGTTACCAGCTTCATCACGCACTGGAATCAGCGGACTGACTTCGTTGATTAATCGGAAAATACCATTGTTGTTATTTTGGTTGTAGCCTTTATTTTGTGTGAAATTAGCGGATAAGGTTTCTCCTATTCTCAGCCATTTCGTCAATTTAGAAGTTACATTGGATCGAAGTGCATAACGCGAAAACTTGGTGTATTGCAATAGACCTTCTTCCTCTAAATAAGAACCCACAAAAGCATATTGTGTATTAGTAGAACCACCCGTCACAGAAACATTGTAATCTTGTGTGACGCCATTTTGATAGATGACATCCAACCAATCCGTTCCCGTTTGGCTTGCTCTAGTAATCGGGTAGGTTTGTTGATCGTAAAGCGATAAATCTGTGGAAGGATCGCCAATGGAAGCACCGTTTGGAAATAGAAAATCATTCAATACAGGCTGGTCGCCCGAGCCAAAGTGTGGATGTGCAGGATCAATGCCATCGTTTCTTTGCTCCAACCATAGCATTTGACCAATCTCGTTCGGATCAGTAGAGATATTGTACTTGGAAGCAGGCGAGATGAAACCCGTACGCAAACTGAATTCCACTTTTGGTTTCTGATTGGCTTTTCCACTTTTGGTGGTCACCAGAATTACACCATTCGCACCTCTAGCACCGTAGATTGCCGTAGCAGCAGCATCTTTTAGGACTTGAATGGATTCTACTTGAGCGGGTGGCGGTTGTGGGGCATCAAAAATCCCATCCACGACCCAAAGTGGCCCATTGTTATTGATCGTTCCCAGTCCACGAATACGAATTTGTGCACCCGAGCCAGGGTTAGTACCCATTACGACCGTCAAACCAGAAGTACTGCCTTGTAGCGATCTAGATAAATTGCCAGTAGCTTGTTGATCTACGTAATCTTTGTTGACCGAAGTGACCGCACCAGAAACGTCTCCTTTGCGGCGTGTCCCGTAGCCGACCACGATCACTTCGTCTAGTGTTTGTGCATCTTCTACCAAGACTACGCTGAGTTGCGTTTGCGTGCCTACTTCTATTTCTTGTGGTATGTAACCTGTATAGCTGAAAACTAAAGTAGCGTTTTCGGGTACTTCAATGCTATACGCGCCATCCAAATCCGTCACCGTACCAATACCAGTACCTTTGACGTAGATAGAAGCGCCAATTAGCGGTACGCCTTCTCCATCGGTCACGATACCTGAAACGCTTTGGAGCATCTCTTGCGTAGTGGGCATGCTAGAGACATTTTCAGCAAAAACCCATTGATGAACGCTACCTAAAAAGCAAGTGAGCAGTAATGCCACCCTTACTTTTTGCGTGAGTGTTGTAAGTTTCATAAATTTGTCAGTTTTAAATTTTGTTTTAAATTTAAGTACACTTATTAGTCGCAGGTATTTGCACTACCTGTGGCTATTTTCTTTGCCTGTATTGAGCAAATTAAATTTTACAAATCATTGATTATAAGCAAGGACTTTTGTCTTCTTCCAGCAATTCTAACTTATAGATATCTTCGATCAAAAGGCTTTTGTCCTCCTTTCTAATATCCATATAGAGGATTGCCAGTCTTCTTAAATCTCTCCCAATCAAGTCTTCGCCCAATTCGCGGCCTCACTCTCTTTGCTTGCCGCTTGCTCTCCCTTAGCAATGTGCGTCGTTACGTTTCTGCCGTGAAATCTTCGAATGTATTGGTAGTCTTCGTTTTTGTACTTGTGCGTCAATCCCCACTCCAAGGCGGCAAAAGGAGCAGACGCAGTATCTAAAGTTCGATTTAGACCAATGGCTTGGGGTGCACCTTTCAATACTGACATGATTTCAAAATTGATGCCGTCGGGCGACCACTGAATGGTATTTTTTTCTGGCCCGTCGGTCGTGATAAGTGATGCAATGCCGCCCTTATATTTCCATACGCATACTTCATGTCCACTATTCGATATTGGATTGAAAAGAGATTTGGTATAAGGTCCAAGTGGATGATCGGCAATGGCGAGACCATGTCGAATTTGACGACCGCCAAAAGTAATTTCTTCCCCCATTTGCTCTCCTTTGTAATAGAGATAGAACTTGTTCTTGTAGTGCAACAAACAGGGATCGTGTACTTTATGGCTGTCAAAATCTCCTTTCCGAAGTACCTTGAAGCGGTTATCTTCCTTTCCTAGCCAAACGCCATTGTCGGCAGGACTTAAAATGGGATGTTCGCTTTTGTGCCAGGGTCCATAAGGCGTTTCTGACCACGCAATACCGATCTGATTTTTGACTCTGACTGTATAGGGGGATTTCACCGTTTGATAAGTCAAATAATACTTCTCTTCATGTTCTAAAATTTCAACCGTAAAGACCGAGCGATCGTCATAGCGACCTTTTTCGCCCCGAGCCAAGGCAATTCCTTCTTCTTTCCAAGTCCAGCCGTCTTCTGAAGTCGCGTACCAAATATCGCAGCGATCCCAAGGAAAAACCTTGTCTTTCTCTAGATCGCCCGCAAATCCGTCCGATGCGCCTATGCTTTTGGAGTACCAAACGAAGTACTTTCCTTCGTGCTGGATGATCGCGCTGGGGTCTCTTCTCACGACGCCTTCTTCATAAGCCAAATCTCCCTTTAAGTCAAAGACCTCGAACTCCCCAAACCAAGCATTGCTCCACTGCTTCCATTCCAATGCTCTTTTGGAGGCAGCACTTAAATGACTTTTACTTGTGATTCCCAACCTTTCGTAATGTTCCTCACTGTATTTTTCCATTCAATGCTAGAGTTTTATGTAGAAAAATCAAAATGATCTAGGCTCTGGATCATGAAATTTTTCCTCCTACATAGCTAGATTCTAATGATTGCAAAAAACTATCATGGAACAATTATCTAAAATTACTTTTCCAAACCAAAAAAAGTAACCTAGACATATAATAGACAAAATTTTATTTCGCAGATGAACTCTATTCTTACCTCAAATTGCGACGTATCCAAAGCCGCTAGAATAAGCGTATCTCCAGAACGAAATTGGACTAACATTCAATAGGAATAGCGCAGGCAGGCACGATAAGTAAAATTGGTTTTTTGACAATTTTTGTATTTGATTGATTGAGCGTACTTGAGGCTTTTGAAGTTTTAGCTGGGCAAGCAATAAGTATGATGTATTAGTAAAAATACTTCCGAAGTCTAGTATTTGTACTGAACAAAAAAGGTTTAAAAGTCATGGAATCTAAATTGAGGAAAGGATTAATTACTTGCAGCATTCACCATATAAATGATTGTAGAGTCTCTACAGCCATTATTTATGCTTTATTGCAGTGTGAACTCAGTTTACTTGTATCTTAAATAGGGGAGTTTGAGGGAGAAAAAGGGTTTTAGAAAAATCATTTTTTCCCCCTCACCCCTTGTTCGCCGCCGTCAGATAGGTTTTTTGAAGCTCAAGAACTTTGGTTTTTTCTCTCTCGTCGAAGGAATAATTGACCGCATCGTGAGAAATGAGGCAGGGAAATCCTGAAGTTGACAGCATTCAAGCTTAGAATTACTCGTTATCAAAGCTTAAGTTGGCAACGCTCAAGTTTAATGTAGTTCCAAGAATTTTTTTAATACACCCCCTACCCTATCGTCCACGAATCAATAACAAAAATTATATTTCTATTAAGCACTTGAGGAATAACCAGAATGCCTTAATCAGACATGAATAAATTTCCTTGTAAGGGCAACAAGATCAAAAAACACTAGATGCACACCGTTTCTTATGAAGAGCTAAGTCTTCAAGTCACTAGATATCCTGATCTCTTTCAGAAAAAGCTACACTTCTTAAGTCTAACTGTTGTGGAGTCACCTACTAAAGTTCGCATAAGAGATTATACCCAAAAAAGAGTCCTGCCCTCATCAGATAACGTGCGCTGATGAAGAAAAAGTCATTTTATACTGCAAAACTGCAAAACGCTTTACAGTTTTGCAGTAAATTATCTTTTTCTAAAAAATCTAGCTTTAAAAGGTGGGAGCTTCAAAATAAAGGAAGAAGTGGTATTTGTCCCAAATCATCGCTTAAATCGGCTTAAAATAGCCTCAAACAGCAATCTGATCGCTTACTTCCTACTATAAAGGAAATAGAAGTGGTAAATTGCAAATATATTAGACTTTTGCAGTTTATCAGTTTTGACGTAAAAAAGTTTTGCAGTTTTGCAGTTTTTGTGCTTTGCAGTCCAAAAAAGGCTTACATTTGCACCATATTTAAAACAGTTCTGCTCAAAGATCAAACTGATAAAAAAATTCGATACGATGAAAATAGGTATTTCTAATCTAAAAGGTGGTGTAGGAAAAACCACCATTACACAAAATCTAGCAGTCTGCTTTGCACACATAAATTACAAGGTGTGCATAGTAGATACTGACACCAACCAAAATTCATTGTCCTGGTATGGTGCCAGAGACGAAGAACTCCCCGAAGTTACGGTTGTAGGAGCAACGGACAGCAGAGCACTCAACAAAACCGTGGATAGCCTTCATAAAGACTACGACATCATCTTAATAGATGGCACCCCCAATTTATCTGAAATGACCACCCGCATCATCCTAGCCAGCGACATCCTTATCATTCCCATCCGACCAGGTGCGCATGATTTCCGCACCATGGAGGAATTTTTTTCACGCTATGCACAAGCCAAAGAATTTAGGGATGATATTCCTGCTTATTTTCTACTGAATGAATACTCTGCCAAAAAAAATGTCCACCAAGGCATCCGCTCAATGTTAGAAAATGAATTTGAGATTCCTATACTAGAAACGACACTTAAGACCAGGGTCGCCTACGCTGAGACAAGCATAACTGGCACAGGCGTCTATGAAAGTGCTGACACGAAAGCTAAAAATGAGGCAATCAGCCTGACCAATGAAATACTAGAAATTGCAGAACAATTCCAGTTTGTACAATAGACTGCAAAACTGTAAAACTGCAATAAGGCTCAATTAAGTACTTGCACCTATTTGTTTAAATTGTTTATAATGAACACTTTACACAAGTTCATTGCCTAAATAATTAGGTCGAAGTACTTAAGTGGTCACGCAGGTTTATTTTTAAGATATGCCATATTTTGGTTTTTGAGAACAACCCCATAATTGTTTAATAACCAGCTTCTTATCAAAGTCAAATATGACATATCTAGCATTCGATTAATTATGTCCAGGTACTTATACTCCGTTTGGGATAAAAAAGTGCATCTTCTTTTTTGTTTATTTGTTGAATCGTTTATTCGTTTAATGCTCTCAACATCAACGTATTACAGTTAGACAAATCAACAATTTAAACACACGTATCCGCCTTAGGCGCGATAAACAGGCACATTCATTTGCACAAATTTATCCCGTTTGCAGTATATTTTTGGGTCTTTGACAATTTTTGCAATTCTTTGAGTACGCTAGAAAAGACTTGCAAAGCTTTGTCTGCCGTGCAGCAAGGCAGGTCTTAAACTTAGAAAGCTTGATAGCTTAACCTCTGAAAGTACAACATCCACTTTTGTAAAAATTGTCAGAAAGCCTTATTTCCTAGACATTCATATATACTTTTTATGGCAAAGAAAAAGATAGACTACAGCAAGCTGCAATTGGGTAGCAAAAAACCCATTCGCAAAACAGCAGCACCAATAAAAGCAGATGCAGATTTGGTGGTACAGCAAATACACAAAGAAGCGGTAACTACCAATCCTGTTAAAGTAGAAAAAGAACGAACAAAACGTGTTACGCTAGATATACCGATTTCGCTTCATGCTGAAATTCGTAAGAAAACTTTCGATATGGGTATTACAATGAAAAAATATTTTCTGGACTTAGCAAAGGCTGATTTGTGAGAACTGCAAAACTGCAAAACGCTTTGCAGTCTTTAATGTTATTTTTTAATTTGGTCATTTTAGACCAAATTAGAATTTAGCACTGTCCGAAGGCATAACTAAGGCAATCGCAAGAAAGCTAGACTTTGTTGATTCGTTGAATTGTTGATCTGTTCATTGCACAGATTCCCTTGATTTTACTTTTTTTGGTCAATGATTACCAGCTAAACAAATAAACATATCAACATTATAAACAGAGAAAAATTTCTTGCGATTGCCATAAAAGCATAACAGACCTTGTAGCTTTTGCTTCAAAAAAAAGTTTGACTGCAAAACTGCAAAACGCTTTGCAGTTTTAACACTCCGACAAAATTCAAACATCTACATAAAGAACAATGGGGAAAAACAGACAGATCATAGAAGTAAAAGGCAAAGAGATCGCTGTAGTGTTGGGAAAAAAAACAGAAATGGTTTCCCTCACAGATATAGCTAGGGGCTTTAATAAGTCAGAACCAGGCGAACTCATCAGACGCTGGCTGAGAAATGCAAGTGTATTGGAGTTCTTAGAAACTTGGGAAATTTTACACAACAAGGAATTTAATCTCCTACAATCGAACCAATTCCGATTAGAAGCTCAAAGCAATGCCACAACTATATCAATCAAAAAATGGGTGAACGAGGCCAAAGCAGTGGGCATAAAGGCAAGCGCAGGTAGATATGGAGGCACTTATGCGCATACTGATATCGCAATTAATTTCTGCTATTGGTTAAGTCCTGCGTTCCAACTCTATTTTGTAAAAGAATTTCAACGCCTCAAAAATATTCAAAAAGACTGGAACCTAAAAAGGGAGCTATCTAAACTCAATTATCATCTGCAAGGAGCAGCTATTAAGTCACGAATTCCAGAAAAGGTAGATAAAAAATTCACGGGAATCTATTACGCAAGAGAAGCGGATTTAATCAATGTAGCGGTGTTCAATACTACTGCCGCGCAATGGCGAGAAAACAATCCAAATAGAACGGGAAACCTACGCGACCATGCTGCTCCTGAAGAATTACATGTTATAGCCAATATAGAAGCACTCAATGCTAGCTGGATCAACGAAGGCACATTGTCACAAGAAGAACGCCTAGTAAAACTACGTAAAGAAGCCATCTGGCAACTTAGCATTTTGGAACTTCACCGAAATATATTTGAGGAATAGGGTAGGGGAAGTAGTTAGACTGCAAAACTGAAATAAGTTTTGCAGTCTGACTTTCTAATAAATGATACATAATCTACTGAGTGCCTCTACTCAATTGTTTAAGCTGTTTATAATGAACACTTCATACAATTTTCTTACCCAAACAAATACGTCTAGCTACTCAAGTATATTGACTTAATGATTTTGATTTCAAATTTGCTCCCTCATAGCTACCAGCCAATTAATAATCAAACAGAATCTTACTTTCCTGCGTGCCTTAGCGGTTTAAATAGGGCAGGCACTTATACCAATTGCGTGTAAGAGCTTGTTTGGAAATTAATAATCGGTCTGCAAACGGCTCTTTTTCCGTTACTCAAGGCAAAAAATAGCTCGTTTTCAACACAAAGATCAAAATCCAAACAAGCTCTAAGAAAATGTAAGCTTGAAATAGATACTGAAAAGAGGGTATAATCCCAAAAGTGTTATAGAGTGACTACTGGCAAGTACTTTTATTCAAGAAACTTTGAAGATTATTAAGGATCTGAACGCGTCGGTAATCTAGAACTTTTGCCAACTCTATCAGGGCTAACAAATTTGTAGTAAAAAAGCGAAAGACTTGGAAAATCATATTGGGAAGCGAGAAGCGATAACATCTTTGGGATTTATTATAACGCTTTTGGGATACTTTCTTATTAATGTTCTGCAACTTTTAAAGGTGATTACAACGGATATTATACACGAATTTCTGTATGCACGATTGGTGCATGTAGTATAAAATAACACATTTGGGACAACAACACTGCTGTTTGTATATTTATTAGATTTATTGCTTATTTATTTGTTATTTAATGCTCATAATTAACTAATAACCAGCATTTTACTGAATGATAAATAACAAATATGGGACTATAAATAACGTATTTGGGATTTTTTTATAACGTATTTGGGAAAAATGCCTAACAAATTTAGGATGCTTGCATAACATTTTTGGGATATAAATAACGCATTTGGGAGTGCTAATGCCATGACAAAAGACAATAGCTTTGAGGCGTTATTGACTATCAATGAATTATGGAGGGAAAAAGAATAATCCACCCAATTTCGCATTGCTTGCTCATCAGTTCAGCTATTCATTTATACATTAGGGACTTATTTTTGTCGTTACGCTATTTTAAAGTTCGCTTTTCAAGAAAATATTCGTAATCACTTAGCTACAAAGCGATAACGCAAAAGGGACATGATATAACGCAAAGGGGAATAGGTATAACGTCATTGGGAAAGTTTGTGATAGATTTGAGCTTCTCAAAAAAAATACATAAGTTTATCCTAATAAATGAAAAACCACGCACAGATAAAAAGTATATAACACTTTTGGGAGTATAAATAACGCATTTGGGATTGGGTATAACGTATTTGGGAGCTGTGCTAGGAATTTACTACATTTTTATTGCAACTGATAGAATTAAAGATGAAAGATACCATCAAGAAAGTTAAAAACTATACGGTCGTTCAAGCGAACGATCTGATCCAGAACAAGAAAGATTTTTCACTTTGGGAGTTGCGAGTTTTCGCGCTACTAGCTTCGCATGTTCGGAAGGAAGATAGCGACTTTCAAACCTATAAGTTTCGGATAAAGGATATTATTGATTTATTTGAATGCAAGTCCAACAATTTGTACGATGAGTTGCGGGAAGTACCAGAGCGATTACATTCAAAAATTATTCGTATTCCTTACACTGATACAGAGGGAAAAAGTAGGACGCGCCGTTATAATCTCGTTTCTATGTCTGACTTCCCCGACGGGGATAATATAGAAGACGGCGAACACATTATGCTGCGCTTTGATAAAGATTTGAAACCACTTTTGCTCCAATTGGGGGAACATTTCACGATCTACAAATTCTACAATATTCTCAAACTTCGTAGTACTTATGTCTTTCAACTCTACGAAATTTTAAAATCCAATCAATACAGAGGCAAAGGTATCTTTGAGATCAAATTGGAAGAATTACAGAATATGCTTCAATTGCCTCAATCCTACAAATACGGCAATATCAGACAGCGAGTATTGGAACCTGCTAAAAAGCAATTTAAGCAACATACCGACATCACCTTTGATTATCGTCCAATGAAGGGTAGGGGAGGGCGTGTGATCAGAATTTGGTTTCAGATATTCGAAAATACCCCAGGTCGTACCTTGCCCGCAGCAGAAGTGTTTGATAATGTGAATGAAGAACGCTATTCACAAATTGCGCCATGGGTCAGCAAGCAAACTTATAACAAATGGCTAAAAGATTATCCTGAACGTCAGATCAACAATGCCATTCAATATACCCTCAGTCAAATTAAGAAAGGTACACAGATTGAAAATGTAGGTGGCTACCTTGCCGCTATGGTTAAACAAACGACTTTATTTGATGCAGCCGACATCAAAAAAGAAAAAAGTAGTAAGAAAAAGCAAGCCCAGCAAGCACAAGCCAAAAGAAAGGCACTGTTAGATCAGGAACTTACGCAAGTCTATCGAGAGAAAGTAGCAAAAGAAAATGCGATTATTCAGCAACTGATCCGGGGAAATTCAGGGCTGGAAGAGAACATCTATCAAAAAGTGAAGACCAGTCGATTCTCTGGCTACCACTCAGAAAAATCGAAATCTGAAAACATGGAAGATCCCATTTTTAATGCCAGTTTTCACAATGCTATCAAGAAGCAGTTTCCCGATGCTTTTGCATCCGTAGATGCACAATATGATGAAAAGATTCAGCAGTTGAAACGAGCTATCACTATGATCTAACTATTTCTTACATTGGCATAAGTTTAGTGCTAAGGGAGCAGGTTATATTTTACCTATTCTCTAAACCCTCTTCGCTCAACTCAAAATATCCTTCACTACGTGTCCATGCACATCGGTCAATCTAAATCGTCTTCCTTGGTGCTTAAAGGTCAGTCGCTCGTGATCTACGCCCATAAGGTGCAGCAGCGTTGCGTGAAAATCGTGCACATGAACAGGATTTTCGGTGATGTTGTAGCTAAAGTCATCGGTTGCACCGTAGGTCATTCCTGGCTTAATGCCCGCACCCGCCATCCACATTGTGAAGCAGCGTGGATGATGATCGCGTCCGTAGGTCTTAGGAGTCAATTTGCCTTGCGAATAAACCGTTCTTCCAAATTCGCCACCCCAAATGACAAGCGTATCTTCCAGCATGCCGCGTTGCTTCAAATCTTGCAACAAAGCCGCCGTAGGTTGATCGGTCATTTTGCAATGATTCTTGATCCCTCCTGGAAGTCCCGTATGGTGATCCCAACCGCGCTGATAGAGTTGCACAAATTTTACGCCTTTTTCTAGCAATCTTCTTGCCAATAGGCAATTGGCGGCATAAGTGCCAGAATCACGACTTTCTTCGCCGTACTGCTCAAAGATGTAATCGGGTTCATCGGACATATCAGTGACTTCTGGCACGGAAGTTTGCATGCGAAATGCCATTTCGTATTGGGCAATGCGCGCATTGATTTCTGGATCGCCAAAGGCATCG
>JBCCRX010000122.1:0-15756 GCA_039201015.1 Bacteroidota bacterium
AACTAGGGTAGGAGCTTCTATTTTTTGTAAAGCTATCTCTAAGTTGCCTCTTCCTCGACCAACATCATGGTTGTCCATAGCTTTTCCCAAAGCAATATAAGCCAATGGATGAAAGCGTTTTTGAAGTTTAAATCCTTGATAGCGTTGATAGGAACTCGCCCTGAAATCGTCGATGCGATCATCCGTATCGGTCTGCGTTTTTTGATAAGAGTTATAATGCCGATAGGAGAGCATAGCTATGGCGCGCGCCGCCTCTAAGCCTTTTTTCCCTGCATCAGGCTCGTTGGAATACAAGGTAACATCAGCTTCTAGTGCCATTCGCTGACTTTCATTGAAAGCAATACCCCAAGCAGAGTGTTTGGCATTGGAGGCAATTATAGCAACGCGGTCAAATAAATTTGGAGCAGTAATCGCCCATTCTATTGCTTGCTGTCCACCCATTGAACCACCCAATATAAGATGGATTTTATCAATGCCCAGATGTTGTTGCAAAATTTGATGCGAATGAACCATATCTCGTATCGTAACGAGGGGAAAGTCTTTAGCGTAAGCCCGATTGGTCATTGGGTTATTGCTACTTGGATTGGTTGCTCCGTAAGAAGAACCCAACATATTGGCGCAAACAATGAAATACTTGTTCGGATCAAATATTTTGCCCTCACCAATTAAGCCATCCCACCAATCAGCAGCATCTGAGCTAGCTGTCAGTGCATGACATACCCAAACGACATTATCCCTCGCTGCATTTAATTTTCCATAAGTGTGATAGGCAATGTCTAGTTCAGAAAACACAAACCCACTTTCTGTTTCAAAGGGCTGCTGATATTTTAAAAGCTGAAAGCTGATGACTTTATATTTTTAAGTAAGTGCTAGGTGATAAGTAGTAGGTGCTAAGTGATAAGTAGTAAGTGTTAAGGCTGTTGAGATTTGCTAAATCTCAAAGATTTAGTAAATCTGTGCTACTATTTATTACTTAACACCTAGTGCATACTACTTAACACTTACTACCTAGCACTTAATTCTTCAATTATGCCAAAACCGCTTCTTCTATTTGTGCGAAAGCTTGCTCCAAATCGGCTTTGATGTCTTCGATATGCTCAATACCGACGGAGATACGAAGCTGATTTGGTAGTACACCTGCGGACAGTTGTTCTTCATCTGTCAATTGTTGGTGCGTGGTAGCAGCAGGCTGAATAATCAGTGTTTTTGCATCACCCACATTCGCCAAATGGCTTACCAATTTCAAGCTGTCCACGAACTTAGTGGCATTTTCTTTCGCCCCTTTTATAGTAAAAGACAAGACGCCCCCAAAGCCATTGCGCAACGCTTTTTTCGCATTTTCGTGGCTTGGATGATGACTCAAACCAGGATACCAAACTTGATCTACTTGCTCGTGTGCATCCAGCCATTTGGCTAAATTCAAAGCATTATCTACTGTGCGCTGAACTCGAAGAGAAAGTGTTTCTAAACCTTGAAGTAACAAGAATGCATTGAACGGACTCAGGGCTGGACCAAAATCTCGTAAGCCCTCAACACGAGTGCGAATGGCAAAAGCAACATTGCCGAAAGGACCATCTGTGCCAAAAACATCCCAAAAGACCAAGCCATGATAACCTTCGGAAGGCTCGGTAAACTGTGGATATTTGCCATTGCCCCAATTGTATTTTCCGCCATCAACGATGACGCCACCAATAGAGTTGCCATGTCCACCGATCCATTTGGTAGCAGATTGCACCACGATGCTTGCACCATGATCTAGCGGACGGCACAAATAGCCCGCTGCTCCGAAAGTATTATCTACAATCAAAGGCAAATCATGATCTTTGGCTACCGATGCGATAGCTTCAAAATCAGGTACGTTGAAACGTGGATTACTAATTGTTTCGCAATAAATAGCTTTGGTGTTTTCGTCGATCAATCGCTCGTAGTCGCTAGCAGATTCGCCGCTCGTGAAACGCACTTCTATACCTATTCTTTTGAAAGCAACTTTGAATTGATTGTAGGTGCCGCCGTATAAATTAGAAGAAGATACAAAGTTGTCTCCTGCCTTCAAGATATTATTGAGAGCTAAGAATTGGGCAGATTGTCCAGAAGCAGTCGCCACTGCCATTACGCCACCTTCCAGTGCAGCTATACGCTTTTCGAAAGCATCCGTAGTAGGATTCATGATGCGCGTATAGATGTTTCCGAACTCTTTGAGTGCGAATAGGTTAGCCCCGTGTTCGCTGTCTTTGAAGACGTAAGAAGTCGTCTGATAAATCGGTACAGCGCGTGATAGTGTCGTACCATCTACTTCTTGTCCTGCGTGGAGTTGGAGGGTTTCAAATCTCAAATTTTCTGACATGTTATTTAATTTTTTTCGATAAATGATACACCTATTCTATGCCTACTTGAAACATAGTAATAGCCATTGCTACAACACCTTCAAGTAGGGCAGCACATGATTAACAACAACAGCAACAACAAGAACCCGCAAGCCCTTGAGCCGTAGCATTAGAATAATTTGATGTAAAAATTGAAAATTTCATGTGACTTTATATTTCCAAAATTTTGGCAGGATTTGGCACCACCAACGTTGAGTACGTCAGGTTGCCAGAACTTCATAGAGCCTGTTCTCTCCGTTCTTCTTTATAAAATCATTCGTTTGAAAGAGTAAATACCTTTGCAAATAGATACTCCGTATGGAATGAATGATTGCAAATGTAGGCGCAAAAAAGGAAAAACACCAGTTGTTAACGCTTTTTTAACAAGCTGATGGTGTAATTGGTGGTTTTCAAATGGTGCAATTAATCCAAATTAGTTCTTGATGGTTCAGCCTCTAATTACCATTTGTTACCTGTACTTGGTCGAAAATCTGTTTGTAGTAGTCATAGGCTTCTTGGGTAAAGCGGTTGGCGTATTTGGGCTGTCCATCTTCATAAAAAACAAAGAAATTGCAACGATCATCGCTTTGAGAGAAATACAAATCAGCTTCTGCGAGTATTCCACTATCGCCGACATAACTGATAGTTGCGGTTTTACTACAGTTTTGGTAGTAAGCAGATGGTGCTACACCGATATGGCGTAGTAGTCCGCGTGACTGCTGCTGGTCACTTGTACTAATACTAAATGGTAAGTTGGTCATGATGTAATCAATGCTTTTGCATGATTCCCATAATTGATCCATCTTTGCTCTGGGGATGCTTGGCATTTTTTCTAGCGTTTCTGTTGTGATAAGGGTTTGTTCATTTTGTTTTGTCTGCTCCTCAACTTGTTCCGCCTGATCGGTCTTTTTTGCTTGATCACATTGTGCGAAAAGTAGCAGAACATTGAGTAGAAATAGGTAGCGCATACGGTCGTTTCTATTTTTTTGTTGCAATTATAATACCCGTTGACCAATTAAGTTTAGTCAGCGTAAGATCAGTTCTATTTTCTAAATCACAAATCAATTGGCTTGCTTTTGCCGCGTGTCCGACTGGCCAGTTGGCTTGTTCTTTCATATCATCAATGATGTAAAAACCACCAGAATTCAATAGATGAAGCGCAATTTCCAATTCGCTGTATTTCCCAGGCCAAGCGTCGGCAAAGATGAGATCAAATTTTTCTCCTCCAAAATTATTCAACCATACCTTTCCATCTTCACATAAGATATGTACCCTTTCATCTTGTCCTAAATAAGACCTAGCAATTCTTACTAGGCTTGGATCATTGTCTATACTGATGATTGTAGATTCAGTGTCCATACCTGCTATCATCCAAGATAGAGAGAGTCCTACACCTGTACCTAATTCTAAAAAACGCGATTTGGGTTTGGAGGTTATCAAGGTTTTCAACAACGATCCAATATACACATCCGAAGGCATGTTGAAACCAATTTCATCTGCTTTTGCTAATAATTCAGAATAGACAGCAGGTATGTTTGAAATATCAGTGTCTTGCATCTAGATGTAGTTGTTGATGATATTTTCAAACAATTCTTGCTTTCCACTAATCTGAGTGGGGGCTCCATTTTTTTCGGCAATAGCAGATAAGGCAGCTAAGTCCAGCTTCCCTTTTTCAAATGCTTTGCCCTTTCCTTCATCAAAAGAGCTATATCGCTCCGCTCTCAACTGCGAATAGTTAGAATTTTCTAGTATCGCATCGGCTACTAATAAAGCCCGTGCAAAAATATCCATACCACCGATGTGGGCGTAGAAAATGTCTTCTAAATCTGTGGAATTACGTCGATTTTTCGCGTCGAAATTAATGCCACCACCTTGCAATCCGCCATGGCGCAAAAAGACCAACATGGCTTCAGTCAATTCGTAAATGTTATTGGGAAATTGATCGGTGTCCCAGCCGTTTTGATAATCACCTCTATTGGCATCCATACTTCCCAATGCGCCTGCGTCTGCTGCCACTTGTAATTCATGCTCGAAAGTGTGTTGTGCAAGCGTCGCATGATTGACTTCCAAATTTAATTTAAAATCGTCCATTAAATCAAATTCACGTAGGAAATTCAAGCAAGTCGCTGCATCAAAATCGTACTGGTGTTTGCTGGGTTCCATGGGTTTGGGTTCAATGAAAAAAGTGCCTTCAAAGCCCTGACTTCTAGCATAGTCTTTCGCCATGTGCAAGAAACGCGCCATGTGCTCCAGTTCTCGTTTCATGTCTGTATTCAGCAAGGACATATAGCCTTCTCGTCCACCCCAAAATACATAGTTCTCGCCCCCTAATTTAATCGTCGCATCCAAAGCATTTTTCACCTGTGCGCCTGCGTAAGACACCACCGCAAAATCGGGATTGGTCATTGCGCCATTCATGTAGCGTGGATTGGAAAATAAATTTGCCGTTCCCCAAAGCAGCTTCACGCCTGATTCGGCTTGTTTTTCTTTCGCATAATCCGTGATAGCTTCCAAACGCGCACGACTTTCGGCGATGCTGCTGCCCTCTGCCACCAAATCAAAATCATGGAAACAGTAGTAAGGCGCACCCATTTTAGTGATGAACTCGAAACCCGCATCCATTTTTTCTTCGGCTTGTTGCACGGGATCACTTGCCGTCAACCACGGAAATTGCTTAGTCGGTAAGCCAAAGGGATCGCCGCCCGTACCCCCGAGCGTATGCCACCAGGCGATAGCAAAACGGAAATGTTCTTTCATGCTTTTGCCGCGCACCATTTGTTGTTCATCGTACCAGCGAAAAGCCAGTGGGTTGTCGGTATTTCTTCCCTCAAAGGGTATTTTACCAATTCCTTTGAAGTATTCTTTTTGTCCAATAGTTAAGTTGATCGTATTGTTCATAAGTTGTTTTGAATAGAGTTGAGAAGCCAGAGGTAGATCGAAAAATGGATTTTTCTGTCAGCAATCCTTTCTAGCGCAGATTTTATTTCTCTAGTGCAGATTTACTAAATCTTTGAGATTTAGCAAATCTAGCTATGAAACTAATTATTTTCGTTTTACTATTATTTCTTTAGTTGTTCTTTTTCCGTCAGTGGTGGCAATATCAATGAAATATATACCATCTGCTAAATTTGATATATCTATATCTGCGGTCAAGTCGGTTTCGGCATAAACTTGCAAAACTTGTCCAAGCGAATTACTAATTTGAATCCTACGAATAGCTGCATTGTCGCTAGGTACGATTTTTAATTGATTCGTCGCTGGATTGGGATAAACAATCGTTTCAACTTGTTCGACTTCCTCTTCCTCCAATTGTTTCAGGGATTCTGGATTTTCAAAAGCGTTGTCCAAGTAGTTCAAGCGATCATTCAGCCAGGTAGAAGTATAATCCAAATTCTTAAAATCAAAAAGATCATTACTTTGCCATGCCATGACCTCTCTGTCATAGACCGCATTTGAGTTCAAATAGTCAAAATGGACTTTAAAACCTTCCATAATGTTATCTAATGTAAGTACTCCTTTTCGTAGGCTATTCCATCTGCTGACAAGTCGCTCTGTAAAGTCCTCATCTTGCAGCAATCTTTCGTAGAATCCATTGGTCAGAATACCTTTTGTGTTACTTTCTTTTGTACCATTCCACCAAATTCCAAAAGTGCCATCCAAGTCCCAAGGAATGTAGAAATAAGGATCATCGGCATCATATTTTGCAATAAAGAGATTTTTTCCTGTATTATCGTATGCCCTCAAAAGATTCATGAAAATGAAGTAATTGATTGCATTGTCTATGTCGAATTTTTCAGCATATTGATCGTAGAAATCTAAACTGTCCTCCTGAAGAATAAAATCAAAAAACGCATAAATATTGTTCCATTCTACTATTTCGTCTGGGTATTTGTATTCCATACCACCCCAAAACTCGCTATCATTGTCGTAAGAAGGCAAAGAAGCATAAGTAGTTATTTCTCCCCAATTTACACCTTTATACAATTCTCCTCTTATCTCCCTGTCTTTGTATTTCTTTAATTTGAATTGCTTCCTATCAGGTCTTTCTCCGATAGCGTAAACGCCCCGATAGCTGTTGTTTAAAAAGAGTTCTACGTATTCTTGTCGAACACCATTCACTGCTTCTGGCTCTTCCATTTGATAGTGCAGCGTATCTATTTGTCGCCACAATTCAAAGTTTGCTTTGCCCCGTAGTCTGAGTGGTTCGTTGTACATGGCTTGCAGATTCCAGTCGTCGTCCTTTCGCATTCCGAGGAAGCTAATATTCTTAGTTTTGCTTCCTACTTCGTTTTCCCAAAACTCAATTCTGAAAGACTTTTTGGGTAAAGTTTGTGTCCAGCCGCCACTGTACTCAATTCCTATAGCACTTTCTACATGATTGCTATTGCTTTCACACCAAGTAAATTGCGCAGCTACTCTTGGTTCGTCCACGATAGTATTGCTCGTCAGAATATGCACAATGGGCAATTGAGTGAAATATAAAACGAAGTTTTCATTTGCTGTATTTGTTATCTCGTAGGCTTTTCCAATTTCCAATTCAGATATGATTGAAGTGAAAGCGTACAATTGACCTGCCAACTCAATCTGATTTTTTTCACCAGTATATAAGGTGTTCAGTGTATCAGTGTCTTTGTTGATTAATACAAGACTTTTTTCCGTATCCACATAAATATGGATATCGTCTATCGCTATCACATCATTTTGTGCGTGTAGGTGATAAGCTAGAAAGCTTGATATTATAATTGGTATGATCGTTTTCATGTTCATCGTATTTCTACAGTAAGTCTATTGTAAATAAACTATCAAATCACCTTCATCAAATCAGATTCCCATGCCTCAAAAGCCCTTTCGTATTCCGCTACATGGCGATCTGCTTCGTAAGTGTCTAAAACTTTGATGCTTTGCATTGCTTCCTCAATAGAAGCATAAATACCCGTAGCAACGCCAGCCGCTTTTGCCGCTCCCACTGCGCCATTGGTTTCTACAATTTCTATGCGGTTTTGGAGTAAATTACAAATCGTTTTAGAAAAAATTTCGGAGCGAAAGAGATTATCATTCCCCACTTTTATCACCGCACTATCTACGCCCAATTCTTGCAAAATGCGAATGCCATGAACAAACGAAAAAGCAACGCCTTCCAAGGCAGCACGATAGAAATGAGCTGGACGGTGACGATTGAATTGAAGATTGGTGATGTAAGCACCAGGATTTTTATTTTCGAGCATACGCTCCGCACCATTCCCGAAAGGTAAAATTCGTAAGCCGTCAGAACCGACTGGAACAGCCGCTGCTCTTTGATTCATCTCTAAATAAGAAGTACCATTTGCGGCTAAATTTTCCTTCACCCACTTGTATTGAATACCCGCACCATTGATACACAACAATATGCCAATCCTAGCTTGTTCTTTTTGATGATTGACGTGTGCGAAAGCATTTACCCTTGACTTTGAATCGTAAACGGCTTTGTCCAATACGCCATACACAACGCCCGATGTGCCTCCCGTTGCGGCTACTTCTCCTGGCTGTAAGACATTCAAAGCCAAGGCATTATTAGGCTGATCGCCTGCTCGGTAAGTTACAGGAATACCCGCTACTAAACCCGTTTCTTCGGCGGCAGCTTTGCTTACTTTACCTTGCAATGAAAAAGTATCCTGTATGCTTGGAATAAGACTTCGATCAAAACCATAATGGTCTAGAATCAGTGCTGCCACTTCATTTTTTTGAAAGTCCCACAAAATGCCTTCTGAAAGTCCGCTGGGCGTACTGAGAATATCACCCGTTAGTTTCATAGCAATGAAATCACCAGGCAACATGATTTTATCGATTTGCGCATAGACTTCAGGTTCGTTGTCTTTGACCCATTTAAGTTTGGAAGCCGTAAAATTGGCAGGTGAATTGAGGGTACAAGACAAGCAGGCCTCCGCACCAATTGCCTCAAAAGCTTCCTGTCCAATTGCTACTGCCCGACTGTCGCACCAAATGATGGAAGGTCGCAAAACTGCCTGATTTTTATCCACTGCAACCAATCCGTGCATCTGATAAGCAATGCCGATGCCCTTGATATCTTCAGATGAAATGCTAGCAGTACTTAGCATTTGCTTGGTCGCTTTGCAGATGTGTTCCCACCAAATTTCGGGCGATTGCTCCGCCCAACCTGCTTGAAGTGCCAGCATATTCATCTCTCTTTCAGGCGATTGTGCCGTAGCAATTGCTTCGCCTGTTCTCACATCTACGATTGCTGCTTTGATGGAGGAACTGCCGATGTCATAACCCAGTAGATACATAATTGAAATGTGTTCAGGTGTTAGGTGCTAAGTATTAAGTGGTAGGTGTTAAGTCAATAGGATCGCTAAATTGAAAATGGATGATTAAAAATTAGGGGTGTACGAAGTCTTAAGCCATGCTCAAAATAAGTCTCAGGAACGCTCCTGAAGTCGCTCAACAAGTATGCCCTAAAGGTGTTTCCTTCCGAAGCGATTTACTGATATTGGCTCAGGTTATTTTCGAGTAAAATGTTAATAACAACAAGACTTCGTACAGCTCTAAATTTTTATCTTGATTCGTGTATTCGTGTATTCGTGTATTCGTGTATTCGTGTATTCGTGTATTCGTGGCAAAAAGTCTTTCATAATGAAAAATATATACAATTATTCATTCAAAACGGTATAATTTTGACAAATATAGAAGAAAAATCATTGCTAGCAATTCATCACTAAAAGTAATCTATTAAGTAAGAAGCCAGATGTTATACGCAAAATAATCGTAATCATATTTTTCTTTTGAAGTTTGAAGTGTTGATGAAAATTGAATTTGACAAGCACTAAAACTTTAAAGGTCTTCACGTTTACTTATGGGAGATAACTAAAGTGAGAATTGCTGTTGACTTTGCTATCTTTGTGGTCAACTAATTCTGCTTAGTCTGAGTTCAGTAATAAAATCAGCCTCACGCCTGAGGCGGGCACGGTGGAGCGGACAGGTTTACATTTCTTAGTGTTCGACTTTTTTTGAAAACATATATTTTACAGAATATATAAGCTTTCAACCAAAATCGAACAATGTAAACTTGTCTGCCTCAGGCTGATTTTATTATTTCATGTTCCTTAAAGACTTTGGAAAGAAGATTTTTTTTGTGCGCATCTAGCTGCTAGCGTTTTGAAGTAGCACCAATGAATATTTCATTTACATGAACGAAAACTTAGACCCAACGGGCAATCAATTTACAGAAGAAGAGGTACAGATCGAAAAGGCTTTGCGGCCCAAAGTCCTATCTGATTTTAGTGGACAGCCCAAAATTGTAGAAAATCTAGAGGTTTTTATTCAAGCAGCGAAGCAGAGAGAAGAAGCTTTGGATCACGTGCTGCTGCACGGGCCGCCAGGTTTGGGTAAGACGACTTTGTCTCATATCATTTCCAATGAGTTGGAAGCAGAAATGAAAATGACTTCTGGACCCGTCATGGAAAAACCAGGCGATTTAGCAGGTTTATTGACCAATCTACAAAAAGGCGACGTACTGTTCATCGACGAAATTCATCGCTTAAACAATGTAGTGGAAGAGTATTTGTATTCTGCTATGGAAGATTTCCGCATTGATATCATGATTGATAGTGGACCAAACGCTCGAAGTATTCAGATTACCTTAGAGCCTTTCACCTTGGTCGGTGCGACTACTCGAATGGGTTTGCTGACTGCTCCGATGCGCGCGCGATTTGGCATTACTTGCCATTTGGATTATTATGATGTCGCTACCTTGACCCATATCATCAAGCGTTCGGCTAGTCTATTGAATGTTCCGATTACGGATAAAGGTGCGCTGGAAATTGCGAGAAGAAGTCGTGGAACGCCACGGATCGCCAATGCGCTGCTGCGTAGAATCAGAGACTTTGCTCAAGTCAAAGGCAATGGAACGATAGATACCGAAATTGCAAAATACGGCTTGTCTGCCTTGAATGTAGATGAAAGTGGTTTAGACGAAATGGACAACAAAATTCTTTCGACAATCATTCATAAATTTAAAGGTGGGCCAGTTGGCTTGACGACCATCGCGACGGCAGTAGCGGAAGAAGCAGGTACGATAGAAGAAGTCCACGAGCCTTTCTTGATTATGGAAGGCTACATTCAGCGAACACCGCGCGGGCGGGAAGTGACGGAAAAAACTTACAAGCATTTAGGTATCGTGCCGCCCAGTCGAACGGGTACTTTGTTTTAATTATTCGTATATTTGGTGTCTATGAATGAAAAGGAAATGGTATCGTTACCCATTGGAATACAAAGTTTTGAAAAACTCAGAAGTGATAATTCCCTCTATGTGGATAAAACTCAAATTATTCATTTGATTGCAGCGAACGCTGGATACTATTTCCTATCGCGCCCCCGTCGCTTCGGTAAATCCCTATTGCTTTCTACACTTAAAGAACTCTTTTCTGCCAATCGCGCTTTGTTCGACGGACTTTGGATAGCGGACAAGTGGAATTGGGAAGAGAAGCATCCAGTTATTCACATTTCTTTCAGCAGTATTGGCTACAAAACACAAGGACTAGAGACAGCAATTGCGAGAGAACTCGATAAAATTGCGGCAACTTATGAGGTCACACTATCTGAAAAAAACTACGACCAGAAATTTAAAGAGCTTATTCAAGGCTTAGCGAAAACGAACAAAGTAGTTATCTTAATTGATGAATACGATAAGCCTATTATTGACTACTTGACAGATATACCACAGGCTAAAGCACACCAAAACGTTCTTAAAAGTTTCTATTCGGTCATCAAAGATTCCGATCCCTACATTCGATTTCTATTCATCACAGGTGTTTCTAAGTTCAGTAAAGTTAGCATCTTTTCTGAGTTGAATAATTTGTACGACATTACATTCAAAAAAAATTATGCCGCTCTGACGGGTTATACGCAAAGTGAATTGGAACATTATTTTGAACCATATATCCAGAAATATACTACAGCAGCAACTCGCTCCGCTTACTTGGAGAAAATTAAAACTTGGTACAACGGCTACAGTTGGGACGGAGCGACTTTTGTGTATAATCCGTTTTCCATATTAGGTTTTTTTCTAAGCGACCAATTTCATAATTTTTGGTTCAATACGGGCACGCCGACTTTTTTGATTAAGTTGATGAAGGAGCGGCAATTGGTAGAAATCGAAAATGTGGAAGTGGGAGAATTGGTGTTTGAGAGTTATGATATTGAAAATTTAGAAAGTATTGCGTTGCTGTTTCAAACGGGGTATTTGACGATAAAATCAGTCGATGAATTTGGTATTTATACCTTAGCCTACCCCAACCAAGAAGTGAAAGCGGCGATGTTGCAACACCTAATTGGCGCATTCAGTCATTCTAGCGGTCTGACGAGCAAACCTACTGTTGTCAAACTGCGACATGCTTTTGTAGCGAATGACATAGCGCAAGTTGTCAAAATTATCAATAGCCTTTTCAAAAGCATTCCCTCTACTATTTTTATCAAAAGCAAGGAAGCCTATTATCATTCCGTCGTCTTTCTAGTCTTTCAATATCTAGGACAATTCATTGATGCAGAGATAAATACGTCCGATGGCAGAATAGATGCTGTGGTACAAACCGAGACCGTAATATACGTGATAGAATTCAAATTAGACCAAAGTGCGAAGGCAGCCATTCAACAAATTGAAAAGAAAGCCTATTCTGAAAAATATGCCGCTTCTGAAAAAAGCATAATGGCATTGGGCATCAATTTTAGTAGCGCTTCAAAAAGTATAGACGATTGGCAACTGACAGAGATCGCATGAATTTATTCAAATCCATTTTATTTCTTATTCAAAAAGAATTTTTGCTGGAGTGGCGACAGAAATACGCCATAGGAGGAATCTTACTGTATGTTTTTTCTACGGTATTCATCGTTTTTATCGCTTCGCAAGATGTGGAAGCAGCAGTTTGGAATAGTTTGTTTTGGATCGTCGTTTTGTTTGCCTCTGTCAATGCCATTGTAAAAAGTTTCACACAGGAAAACGGCAATCGAGCCATTTACTATTACACCCTCTTGAATCCCATAGCCGTTTTGCTCTCCAAGATGATCTATAATGTTTTACTGTTGTCGCTGATCAGCCTGCTCACTTATCTTTCTTTCGTACTTTTCATCAATGATCCTGTACAAGACTTGGAACGTTTTTTTCTAGCTACCTTTTTGGGTGCAATGGGTTTTTCGATTGCCCTTACTTTTATTTCCGCCATTGCCTCCAAAGCCAATAACAGTGCTACATTGATGGCGATTCTAGGCTTCCCCGTCATCATTCCGATTCTCCTGACGGTCGTTCGCCTGTCCGAGAAATCGTTTGAAACCGAATTTCCGACCAAAATAGGTGATAACATCGCCGTACTCGGCGCAATTGATTTGATTTTATTGGGCATGTCCTTGATTTTGTTTCCTTTTTTGTGGAGAGAATAGGATGAACAAAGATTATATTCATTCTGTTTTTTGTGAAATTCAAATATGGCTAAAAGAGATAAAACCAAAGCATAGATAAATGGATCAACTAACAACATATAAAAAAATCATTCAACAAGAATTGGAATCTCGTATATCGAATAAGGTAATAAATGCGGTCGAACATTCACATAAGTTGATTATAGATGAAGAGAAGAACAACTTTATACTTCTTTCAATGGGATGGATTGGGAAAAGATACAAGTGTGAGATCGTATATCACTTCGAGGTGAAAGATGGGAAGATTTGGATTCATCAAGATAATACAGATGTAGGCATTGCAGAGATTATTTCAAGCAAAGGAATCCCTAAATCTAATATAGTGTTAGCTTACTTTCCTAAATATGCCAGAGCATTATCATCCTATGCCGTTGCTTAACTTTTGCCAGAACCACCCAACAATTGCCCATTCTTTCTGCTGACGATGTTCTAACTCGCTTTTGAGGCTAAAGGAACTAAAAAAATAATACTTTTGTTATCGAAACTCAGCAATACGGATATTAACAAAAATAAATGAAACCGTCCATACCTAAAGGCACAAGAGATTTTACGCCCGAACAAAGCATACGCAGAAACTATATTTTTGAGACTATCCAGCAAGTTTTTATCAAATATGGTTTTCAGCCCATTGAGACGCCCGCCATGGAAAACCTAGCCACCCTTAAAGGAAAATACGGCGAAGAAGGGGATCGACTCCTTTTCAAAGTTTTGAATAATGGCGATTTTTTATCGAAAGCAGACATTGCTGCTTTGCAAGCCAAAGACTCTAACAAATTAATTCCTTCTATTTCCAAAAGAGGTTTGCGCTATGACCTAACCGTACCTTTTGCTCGTTTTGTGGTCATGAACCAAAATGAATTGACTTTCCCTTTCAAACGCTACCAAATTCAGCCCGTCTGGCGAGCTGATCGTCCGCAAAAAGGACGCTACCAAGAATTTTATCAATGTGATGTAGATATTGTTGGCTCTGACTCGCTGGTGTTTGAGGCAGAACTGACGCAAATTTACGACGAAGTTTTTGCTGCTTTGAATATAGCGGTTGAAATCAAGATCAACAACCGAAAAATACTAGCGGGTATGGCAGAGGCAGCAGGTATTGCTGAGCAATTTATGGATATGACGATTGCAATTGATAAATTGGATAAAATTGGGGAGGAAGGAGTTCGCAAAGAAATGAGCGGCAAAAATATTCCCGAAGAAGCGATTGATCAAATTACCCAGATGCTAGCGGTAGAGAAAATAGAAGATTTATCATCCTTTTTTGAGCATAGTGAAGTTGGGCAAAAAGGTTTAGCGGAACTGTCCACTGTTTTTGATTATTTATCGACAGGAAACACAAAAAATAAAGTCCTTTTTGACGTCACCTTAGCAAGGGGCTTAAACTATTATACAGGTTGTATTTTTGAAGTGAAAGCAGATACTACTGCTTATCCAAAACTAAAAATGGGCAGCATTGGCGGTGGTGGTCGCTATGATGATTTGACAGGGGTATTTGGCATGAAAAATATGTCTGGTGTGGGCATTTCTTTTGGGGCAGAACGCATTTATGATGTCATGGAAGAATTGGATTTATTTCCTCAAACCTTGTCACAAAACCTTAAGGCAATTTTCATTGCTTTCGATGAAGCTAGCTTCCAATATGCTTTTCGAGCGCTCAATCAAGTTCGCGCAGCGGGTATTCCAGCCGAAATTTATCCCGAACCTACCAAAATGAAAAAACAGATGAAATACGCCAATGCTCGCAACGTAGCTTACGTCATCTTAGTAGGTAGTGAAGAAATGGGAAGTGGCGCATTGAGCCTCAAAAATATGGAAACGGGAGAACAGGAAAAGCTAAGCCTAGAAGCAATTATTAATAAATTATCCAATTAAATGAAATCTCTATCTCACAGTAATTACATTTTCATCTTCTTCGTTTATCTTCTAATTATCTCTTGCCAAAACAAATCAACCGACGCCAAAAAAGAACAAGTGAAACCAACGAAAAATACACTTTCCGAAAAGATAATGGAAGTTCGGGAAGAACCAATTGCAAAAACTATCGAAGCCATAGAATACGATTACGATACAAGCAAATGGACAGATGTTGGTTTGATAGATACTTCTATTGTCATGGACTTGAAATATGCTTCGACGGATAATTTTGTTGAAACCAAAATGTACGATTGTGCACGCTGTTTTCTGCGTCCTGAAGTGGCAAAAGCTGTTCTTGCCATACACAAAAAATTGCAAGCAGATAGTTTGGGGCTAAAAATGTTCGATTGCTATCGCCCAAGACCCATTCAATGGAAACTGTGGGAAAAAGTACCCGATCCGCGCTACGTAGCCGATCCCAAGAAAGGCTCCATGCACAATAGAGGTGGTGCTGTCGATTTGACGATTGTAGATGCCAATGGAGAAGAATTGGATATGGGGACGGACTTTGATTTTTTTGGACCAGAAGCCTATCAAGCCTACGCCAAACACCCAAAAGAAGTATTGGATAATCGAAAACTACTCCGAGAAACCATGTTAGACTTTGGTTTCAATCCTATCCGAACAGAATGGTGGCATTATTCTTTTGCCAGTAAAAGCTATGAACTATCCGATATGCTTTGGAATTGTAGGGATTAGTGGGCTATGCACGTAAGCTTGGGCAAACTTGATAGTTGTGTTTCTATCTTGCTTCTTGAAGGTATTTACAAATCAACTAATTAGATGAAAGGCATTTCAAAAATGCCTTTCATCTCAGACCGATGTACTGATTTTTTGTGTTTTTTAGCTGCCAAAAGAACAATTTTAATGGTTTAGGGAACTTGTAAAAAATACCCTACCCATTTTTAATTTTCTCCCAAACTACTACTGCCTTGCTCATCAGTCAGGTAACACAGGCTATCTTCCTTCTTCGCGCCTTGTATTAGTTCGCGATAATTCTCAAAAATTTGGG